>WREG01000007.1 GCA_009779455.1 Oscillospiraceae bacterium | reverse complement strand
CTCCGGCCTCGCGTAGCGGATATTGTCGGCAATTGACCCCATAAAAAGGTAAATATCCTGCGACACGACCCCTATGTTTTCGCGGAGCTGTTTTAGCGACAGGTCTTTTACGTCAACGCCGTCAATCCTTATATTCCCGGTTTTCGCGTCGTAAAACCGCGCTATAAGGTTTGCTATGGTCGTTTTGCCCGCACCCGTTTTTCCCACGATGCCGAGCATTTCGCCCGCTTTCGCTTTAAGGTCGAGTTTTTTTATGACAGGTTTGGCCGGCTCATATTCAAATTCCAGCTCTGATATCTCTATATCGCCTTTAAAATCACCCAAAACAACGGGGTTTTCTTTTTCCATGATTTCCGAATCGCTGTCAACTATTTCGAATATCCTTTGGGCTGAATCCACGCATCTTGCCCACCAGTTGAATATCCATGAAAGAAATTCTATAGGCCCTATCAGCATCATCGCATAGACAAGGTAGCTTATAAGGGAGCCTACCGTAAGCTCCCCGGTCAGCTTGTAATATCCGCCCATGGCGAAAATAAAAGCGGCCAATACGTTCAAAATACCGAATACTATGGGGAATACCGTATGCTCGGTGTTCGCGAGGCTTATTTCCGAACCCATCAGCTTGCCGCTCGCTTTTTCAAAACGCGAATATTCTTCATCTTCTTTTGAAAAGGCTTTTATTATTCGCTGACCGTTTATATTGTCGCTGACCATTGACGTGAGGTTCGCGCTGAACAGCCATATCTTATGGTGGAGCCGCCTGAACACTTTCATGCCGAAAAAATAGCAGACGCCGAATATGGGAAGAATTCCTATGAGCATCACTGACAGCTTCCAGCTTGTCTTGAACATATAAAACAAAATGCCCGTTATGGTGAATATGTTCGTAACTATGTAAGGCAGGCCGTCGACGAAAAACCAGTACATATTAGTGGAGTCCGTCATTACCCTTTCCATTAGGGAGCCTGTCTGCTTCGCCGAATAGAACCCGACCGACAGGTTTTGCATCGCGCTGAATATTTTCAGCTTGATATCGAATATAACACGGGGCATTATCCCGCCGATTATGTATTGTGACACCGCGCTTGCCACCGTGCTTAAAAATCTTATGGCAAACATTGTAAGGACCAGCGAACCGAGGGAATACAGCAATGTCTGCGTCATGGAAGGGTCGCTTATGCCTTCGTTCAGCAATATATCGTCAATCAGCCTTTTTGCGCTCAGCTGAGGGAGATATATGCTTA
Source organism: Oscillospiraceae bacterium (assembly GCA_009779455.1). Classification (GTDB taxonomy): domain Bacteria; phylum Bacillota; class Clostridia; order Oscillospirales; family Acutalibacteraceae; genus WREG01. The sequence goes on along the minus strand of WREG01000007.1, from coordinate 19,075 downwards.
TGGCGGAACCGACAAGCAAAGTGGAAACTATTGTCAGCACTTTTATTTTATATCCGCCGAAAAATGAAAACATACGCCGTATAACGGACTTTTTATTGACGCATTTCGGGCAGGAAACGCGGTTTTCGGGTATGGCTTCGCCGCATTTCGGGCAAATCCTTTCGGTTTTTAAGGTTTTTTCAAACTCATCGAAAGGCCTTGCTTCCCGCAAAGTATTATAAGCCTTGCAGAAATTTTCAAAATCGCTTAAAAGCCCGGCCGAAAATTTAGCCAAAGCGATATCTTCGCCGCCCTTAACGCCTATAAGCATTCCCGTAGCGACATATTTTTCGGTTTTTAATTCGTCAAAGCTATGAATCGGGAACGTTTCGAGCTTTTCAAGGCTGTATGACGTTTTTAATTTTTTATGCCCGCGCTTTTTGGTTACCTCTTCTTTTCCGTATGCGAAATATATGCCCTTTTTGTCCAAAGACAGCCAAAGCGAACAGAAACAATTGCCCCTGTCCATGTCGCCCGTTACGCTGAACAGTATATTGTCGGTATCAAGATTTTCTTTGTCAAGCAGTTCTTTTACTTCTTTTTTTAATGTATATTTGCTTTCCAGGTTCGTTTTTTCCTTTTTTTTGTTACTTTTTTTATTCTTATTAAACATAAATTTCTCCGCAAAAATAAAAGGGAATCCTAAACGATTCCCTTTTAACGTTAAACTAACGGTTTTTTATCTGCGTGTTGCTTATTTCTTTTTCTTCGAAAGAACATAAGCGGCGCCCGCAAGAACCATTAAGCCGGCTACGGCTGCTATGGCAGCGTTATCGCCCGTCTTGGGGTTCGGTTTGTTGTCATTTACTTTTGTTGTGGTAGGAGCAACTGTTGTGGTAACGGTGTTGCCGTCTGTCGTCGCAACTGTTGTGGTAGCGGCAGCCGTTGTGGTTGTGGTAGCGGCAGCGCCTCCAAGCGCTACGGACGCAGAGTCGCTAAGATTAGAAACCTTTTTAACAGGGTTACTCTTATCCTGAATTTCGCCCTCTTTAAGGTCAAACTTTACGGTTTTGCCTTTATTGGCCATGTCGTAAGAGAACGTATACATGAATACATCAGCGTTATCAACATCAAGGAACGTTGTGTACGCCCATGCTACCGTTGCGGTGCCTTCCGCTACGGCAACCTTGCCGAACGTACCCGCCTCATCGGCACCCTTAGTCATACCTGCGGAATCAGCGTCAACCATCTTCACTTCCGCAGAAGCCTCAAGAGACCATTTACCGGAAGCCATACCTTTAGCATTAAGAATCGCCACGATTACGGTAATTTTGCCTTCCTTATCGTCTTCTACTTTCAGTTTGTAAGCCGGATCACCCGCTGCTGCTGACGCTGTAAGAACAGCAAAACCACCGACAAGCGCAATAACCAAAGCGCAGGCTAAAAACTTCATTGTTAATTTCATTCCAAAAAACCTTCCTTACTTTATTTTTGATTTTTAGTTTATATATAAGGGAAACTTTAAAATTTAAGGTCAATCCCTTTTATATACATTACGTATTTTTAATACTGCGTATTTTTAATACGTTGGATACGCGCCTTTTAAACACAGCGCGGAATTAGTATTTGCTCAAAGTTTAAAATCAAAACTGGTACTTCATACATATATATTTTACAGCATAATATTTCCAATGTCAAGAGTAAAATTAAAAATTTTTAAAAAATTTGAGAAAATCATTCAAATAGTTAAAATGACTTGATTTTGCGGGATTTTTAAGTATAATATTGTTTAGGATATGGGATTCAGGGACCGGGGTTTAGGAGGTGTTGGCATAATCATGCATACACGGGATTTAAGGGAAAAATATCCTGTTTTTTATTATAACGGGTATTCCGCTGTTGAAAAAGACGGGTTTATCAAGCTTGAATGGAACTTTCAAATACCGGGGCTTTCCGAGTTCGCGCCTTCGGTTAAGATTAAAACAAAAAATTTGGGAATTGTCAACCCCCTGGAGGCAAAATTTTCAAATAGTTTAATTTTCAACCTGGGCCTTGCGGAAATCATCAGTTATTACAAAGCCGTCTGCCCGCCCAAAATAGTAATACGCCCGGGTGCAATGAGCGGCGGGATGGCCGTATGGTGGAAAAAGCTTTTTTTTAACGGGCTTTCGGAGTTTTTCTATATCAACAATATAAGCGCCGGGGATGATTTTTTTGAATTTGAATATAATAAGACGGGTATTATTGTCCCCGAAACAGAAACATATAATAAAACGGGAAAAAATTTGATCCCCGTCGGCGGCGGCAAGGACTCGGCCGTCACGGCGGAGCTTTTGTCAAATTTCAAATCCGAAAATATGTTTTTCACAATAAACAGCCAGCAGGCGCGGACGGATACCGTCATTGCGGCGGGATATGATGAAAATTCTATAATAGAAACGACAAGGACGATATCGCCCGAGCTTCTGGAGCTTAACAAACGGGGTTTTTTAAACGGCCACACACCGTTTTCGGCAATAGTCGCCTTTTTGTCCCTGTTCTGCGCCTACCTCACGGGGGCGGAAAACATAATACTTTCAAACGAAGCCAGCGCGAACGAGGGGAATATGGAAAATTCCAAGGTAAACCATCAATATTCCAAATCCTTTGAGTTTGAAAGGGATTTCAACTCTTATGTAAAAAAATATCTTACGGATGATATAAATTATTTCAGCATCCTGCGCCCGTTCAGCGAACTGCAGATAGCGAAAATGTTTTCCGCCCATGAAAAATACCATAGCATATTCAAAAGCTGCAACACGGGCGGCAAAACGAATATATGGTGCGGGAACTGCCCGAAATGCCTTTTTGTATACATCCTTTTGTCGCCGTTTTTAAGCGGGGAAAAGCTTGTTTCAATATTCGGAGGGAATTTGCTGAACAACGAAGGTTTAAAAGGTTTTTTCGACGGCCTCGCGGGCTTCTCCCCCGTAAAGCCCTTTGAATGCGTCGGCACCGTCGAAGAGGTCCGCCTGGCCATCAGCATAACGGCGGAAAAATATAAATCGGAAGGCCGCGAAATGCCTGCATTGTTAAAATATTTCCATTTAAAAGAGGATACAAAGAAAATCGCGGAAAATACCGCCCTATTCTCAGCCTTCGACAACGAAAACCTTATCCCGCAAAAATTTATGCCGCCCGTAAAGGAGATGTACGATTTTGTCAAACCCTGAAACCCGCCTTATAAATTATTTGGAAGACAAGAAAATACTCATTTTGGGCTTCGGCAGGGAGGGCCGCTCAAGCTATGATTTTTTGCGCCGCTTCCTGCCCGAAAAGCCGCTTTCCGTGGCGGATAAAAATTATATTGAATTAAATGATAAAAACGCGTCCGTTTACACGGGCAATAATTACCTTTCGGCTATGGATTCACACGAGCTTATATTAAAAAGCCCCGGTATCCCCTTCCGTGACGCGGAAATACCGACGTGCGTTGAAATTACTTGCCAAACCGACCTTTTTTTGCGTTTTTCCGGCAAAAATATCATAGGCATTACCGGGACAAAGGGGAAAACCACTACGTCCACATTAATTTACAACATGCTGAAAGCATCGGGCAGGGATGCTTGCCTTATCGGCAATATGGGCATACCCGTATTCGAGGGGCTTCATCCCGGAAGCCCCGAAACCGCCGTTATCGAGATGTCCTCCCACCAGCTCGAGTTCGCACGCTCGTCGCCCCATATCGCGGTGCTGACGAATATTTACGAGGAGCATCTTGACCATTACAAAGGCGGCTTCGCGGGGTATGTGAACGCGAAGCTGAACATTATGAGATACCAGAACGAAAACGATTATTTTATAGTAAACGGGGAGCAGGATTTCTCGCTTTTTGCCGGTTCAAGGGAAATAAAGTCGAAAATCATACCCATAAAAGAAGAAACCGACGACGCTTTCCTTGATTCGCTGGCGGACATAAACACCCACCTCCTTGGCCGCCACAACAAGCAGGACACCTTTTTCGCGGCGGCAGCGGCAAGGCTCGCGGGCGCAACGGACGAGGGGATTTTTAAAGCCGTCAGCGAATACGCGGGGATCGAGCATCGGATGGAACTTTTCGGCACTTTCGGCGGCGCGGATTACTACAACGACAGCATAGCAACCATCCCCCGCGCCGTAGTCTGCGCCGTCGAAGCCCTCGGCAACGTTGGCACGCTCATCATAGGCGGCATGGACAGGGGGCTCGGCTACGGCGGCTTCATTGAAGATTTAACGCGGCTGTCAATACCCAATATCGTATGCCTGCCGGACACGGGGCATACGATAGGCGAGTCGCTGAACGCCAAAGGCTGCGCGTCAAGGGTGATATTCGCCGCCGATATGGAGGGCGCGGTGAAAAACGCGCTGAAACACACCCCGAAGGGAAGCGCGTGCATAATGTCCCCCGCCGCGCCGAGCTATAACAAATATAAGGACTTTGACGAGAAGGGGAAGGATTTTAAGAGGCTGGTTCGTTTACTATCCCCGTAAACAATATCTGCCGGCCGAAATCGCCGCCGTATGCCCCCCCGTACAGTATAAACACAAACGGCCTGTCGCATTTCATCTCGAAGGTTTTGGCAGGTTCGGGTATAATCGCGAAGTACGTTACCACCATCGTAACGGCAGCGGCGGTCGTGCCTTTCTCGTCAACATTTATTGCCGCCTTCTGCAGCGCTTCCCCTACCCATACCGGAACATTTTCTTTAATCAAGCCGCCTGTCAGCGGGGCGGCCATTGCGTCGAACAGGGGTACGCCCAGGGATACAAGCGCGTCATCCAGCTTTATGACGTCGCTTTCTATGGAAAAACGCGGCAATAACAGCTTGCCGTCCGAGTTCGCGGAATCGTTTATAATTTTATCGAAATATTCGCCTGTCATGGACGTCAGCAGGCCTGCCGCGTCCCCGTCCTTCGGCAGGATAACGCACATTCCTCCGTCAGTCTTGAATTTAAGCGGCACGGCCTGTATTTTGTCGTCCTCATAATATGGCTGCTCCCCTTCGCGCAGCATATAGAACGCATTTGCGTCCCCGCCGGGCGACTTGAATATGCCTTCTTCGGTTTCGCCCGGGTCGAACTCCGAGTTCCATCTGTCTGAAAAATATATGGCGTTCGCGATGGCCGCTGCGGTTTCCGGTTCGAATCTTTCAATTATATTGTCTATCAGCCCGTCCGTGCTGTCCATCGCCCATTTATTAACGGATTCGACCGCTTCTTGAGAGCTGAAATCCACTTTAATCGAACTGCCGCGGTAAAAATCCACAAATGTTTGGGCGAATTCTTGTCTAAGCGTCAAGTTTTTATCGACAAAAACCGCGTTAACGATTTTAACTGGGTTATGGTGTTCTTTGCCGCTCTCCGCCGCGTACTCTTTCCCCTGCTCGTTTGTAAGGCTGTAAAGCATTCGCGAGGCCGCGCCGTTTAAGTCGTCCTCATTGAGGCCCGCCGCGCCTATAGCCGAAAAAAGCACCGCTTTGCTATTGCTGTCCGTCGCGTTCACCAGCGCCGCCAGCGGGAGCCATACCGATAAAGGCGAGCAGATGAAATTCTTGTTGCCGCCGTCTTTCAAAAGGGCGGCACTGAGCCGGAACGCGAAATCGTTCGCCCCTTTCGCGGCAGCCCCCGCCGCAGGGCTTTGCTCGCCTCGGTAAGGGGATATAAGCTCCTTCATGATTGCGAGCGTTATGTCTTCCACATTATTTTTCGGGGCGCCGACCATAATGCAGCCGTTCAATAACATCGCAGCGGCAAAAACAGCAAACAGGGCCTTAAGCGCAAATTTTAAATTTTTCACGCGGATTCCGCCCTCCCGTAGCTTTATATGGATATAATCACGGATTATTTACAACGCCCGTAAATAGTATCTGATCACCGCCGTCGCGTGTATTTCCGTACAATATAAACACAAACGGCCTGTCGCATATCATCTCAAATTTTTCGGCAGGTGCGGGCGGCGCCGAAGTCGGAGCCATAACCATAACCGTCACGGCCGCAGCGGTCGTGCCTTTTTCGTCAACCTCTATAACCGCTTTCTGCACCGCGCTTGAAATATATAAGGGTATATCCCCTTCCAGCAAGCCCGTCAGAGGGTCGGCATATTTATTAAACAGGGGGACGCCTAATTTTATGAGGGTATCGTTTAACGTCATGACTTCGCTTTCAATTGAAAAACGCGGCAACAACAGTTTGACCGCAGCGTAAACCGAATTGTTTTTTATCTCTTTAAAATACCCGCTTGTCATTGATTCCAGCAGACTAGACGCGTCGCCGTCCTTCGGCAGGATTATATACATACCGCCCCCCGTTTTAAAGCCGAGCGGCGTAGCCTGTATTTTTTCGTCCTCGTAATACCTCTGGCCATTGCCTTCGCGCTGCATATAAAACGCTTTTGTATCCCCCGCAGGCGAACGGAACACATCTTCCTTTGTATTATCCGGGTCGAATTCCCCGGACCATCTGTCTGAAAAATATATGGCGTTGGCGATGGCAGCCACGGTATCCGGGTCGAATTCCTCAATTATACTTTCTATCAACCCTTCCGTGTTGTCCCTCGCCCATTTATTTACTGTTTCAACCGCTTCAGGCGAACGGAAATCCACATTCATCGCGTTGCCGAGGTAAAAAGCTTTAAAAGTCATTAAAAAGCTTTCTTTAAGCGTTGCGTCATTATCCACAAAAACCGCGTTCGCTATTTTCAGCGGGTCGTGAAATTCTTCGTTCATTTCCGCCGCAGAATCTTTTCCCCGCCGGTTTGTCAAGTCGTACAGCATCCGCGAAGCCGCTTTATTCAAATCGCTTTCATCAACGCCCGCCGCGCCTATCGCCGATAAGAGCGCCGCTTTGCTGCTTTCGTTCGTCGCGTTCGCAAGCGCCGCCAAAGGTAGCCAAACGGAATACGGCGAACAGATAAAATTATTGTTTCCTGCTTCCCCGGCAAGCCCATCGTTTTTTAAAAGCGCTGAACTCAACCGGAAAGCGAAATCGTTCGCCCCGGCCGCCGCTGTTTCCCCCGCCGTTTTATTTTCATTTGTATAATCGTCATTTATGACGTTTTCTCCGTCATCGGTTTTTAACAATTCGAGTTTTGCTACATGGCGCAGAATCAAACGCGCGTCAGCGGAATCGACCGTGCCGTCGCCGTTGATGTCAGCCGCCCGCAGGGCGTCGCCTGTAAGTATATCCAATTTCGCGGCGTGGCGAAGGATCAGCCGCGCGTCGGACGCGGAAATCTCCCCGTCAAAATCCACATCGCCCGTCAATAACGCCGACGACGAAAATATCAGCGATAAAGACAACAGCGCACAGGTGGCGGACGCCAACATGATTTTTATGTATTTTTTCATATGCAAACCATCCCTTCATAACCTGTTGCCTCTTATAATCTTAGATTAAAAATATTGCAAAGATATTAAAATTCAGCAAACAACTATTGTATTCTGTATAAAATTATACTATAATTACCCTTGGAGCGTTTTGACGCGCTCCGGGGATAAATTCGCAAAATTAATTTTAATAACAGGGGGAAATTCGCGTGAATAATTTTAATGTGTCGTCCATGACTGACGAAGAGCTTATGAACCTGGCGCAAAAAAGGGCAAAAGCCAAGCAGCAGTTTAAAATGCACCTGGCCGTGTATTTTTTGGTGAATGTTTTTTTGGTGGTGATTTTTTTCTTCACCACATCGTTCAGAAATTTGTTTTATGCCTATTTCTGGCCTAAATGGCCGATATTCGGCTGGGGCCTGGGGCTAGCGCTTCACGGGCTTTCCGTTTATTTCAACCTTTTTGACGCGTCAAATGCCGACGACGTGATGAAGGAATACAACAAACTGAAAAACAATAAATAACCGCCCCTACATGATGGCTATTTCGTCCATAATTTCCGCCTTCTTTAGGTTCATCCACACATAGGGTGTTATACTGAGCGTATACCCGCAGCCGGGCTGCGTCATCCATTCGTTTGCAGGGGCTTCCGGCAGGCCGAACGCCGCCATGAGCGTCATTATGACGCCGCCGTGGGTGACGAGGACGGATTTTACCGTACCCGTTTTTATAAGGCCGTCCACAACCTTGATAAAAGCGCCCGTTACCCTTTCGGCAAATTCCCTGCCGCTCTCGCCGTTCGGCGGTTTTGTGTCGCTGCCGCCCGTAAGCCATTCTTTAAATTCCGGGCGGCCTTTAAGCCCGTCGGCGGTATGCCCCTCAAAATCCCCGAAGCAGCAGTCCCGCAGGTCATTTATTGCAATGACGTTTTTTTCGGGGTATATGAGTCCGGCGGTTCGCCTGCACGAGCTGACAGGGCTTGAAAATACAAAGTCCGCCGCCGGGTATATGCCCATGTTTCGGTATTCCGCAATTTCAGCCTCCCCGCGGGGGCAGAGGGGTTCGTCCATGCCGCCCGTATAATAGCCTTCAAGGTTGCCGTTCGTAAGGCCGTTCCTTATCAAATGCAATTTATATGTTTTCATATGAAACCTCCGAATTTAAATTGACATTTATATTATACATATTGTATAATAAAATAAAAAAGGATGTGATAATATGGCAACCGGTTTTGCCGCGAGAATCGCGGACGCCCGCCGCATGAAAAACGTCAGCCAGAAGGAAGCGGCGGCGGCGCTTGAAATTTCCCAGGCTTTGCTCTCACACTACGAAAAGGGCATACGCGAAGGGAACCTTGATTTTTTAAAGAGGGCAGCCGTTTACTACGACGTTACGGCTGACTATTTAATAGGCCTCAGCGACAACCGCCACGGCGTCACTGACTTTTTTACCGACGCTGACAGCGCGTCGGACGAACAGTTTAAATCCCTGACAATACACCGCGCGGCGTCCGTGCTTGGCGAAAGGGCCGGGGTTCTCGGCGCGGATAAAGAAAAAACGGTACAAGGCCTGTTTGCGTTAGCTCTGTACCGTATTATAGAATCGCTGGCAGACATAGGCGCTATAGATAAAAAATGGCTGGCGCCGAATTTGACGGCCGATAAAATTTTCAGCAAGGCCGGAACCGAATTCTTAAACAACCGGCTTCAAAGCGGGGCTAAAGCCGAAAAATATATATTCAAGAAACAGCCCCAAAGCATAAAAACCGTTATAGAATATTGCGAGGAGGCCATAAAAACCGACCTTGTCAACTCCTTTAAAGGCTGGTCTTGATTTTTACGGCCTTAATTCCCATGCGCTTAAATGCTTTAGCCCTATGCTTCTTCTTCCGCGTTGGGATCTACCCAATTGAAATCATAAATTACCCTGTCGGTAAGCCTGAACGTAAGCTTTACCTCATTTAATTCCGCAAAAGCGCCTTTAGCCTGAATATTTGCCGTGACCTCATAAGCCTTTGAATAATTTAAATGGTTTATGGTGTCTGTCTCGCGGTTTATTGTGGCTGAAACGGCGCCGTCCGCAAACTCGTAATCAATATCGCCTACGACGGCGTAAGCCTCAGCTTTTTTAAGCTCTTCGCGGATCATATCCATTGTATATGAATGGATAAGGTCATAAATTCCGGAACCTTCGGCGATGGGGTCGTTATCCTCCGCCAGATTGACGGTAATATAGCGATCCTTGTTTTCCTTGCCCTCGTTATCCTCAAGCTTTGTCACGTCAACCATTTTTTTAAATTCAAGGCCGTCTTCGTCCTTATCCGTGACTTCAATCATTCTCTCGGTATATGTAAGCGCGGAATCCCAAAGGACTTCGTTTAATTTAACTTTTTTCGCTTCTTCGTCGCCGCTCCCTGATACGGAAATTTCATCCTCGCCGTATGCAGAGCTTCCGTTTTTAAATTTTAAATCCTGGGTAAAAAGGTTCCTTAACTGGCCGGAAGCGTCGTTAAGCCCCTTCAGCTCTTCATCGTCGGCGGCCGATACGAACTTGATATTGTCGATGGATATCTCATTCCGCCAGCTTATCGCGGGATTTTCGGCCAATGCTTTCGTTATCATCGCGTTAAGGTAATCTGCTATGGCTTCTTTGTCTTCATTGCCCATCGGCGTAACGGAAGGCACTGTGGTTGTTTCCTCCACTTCGGTGTTGAACATGTTGCACGAGTTGGCGGCAAAAAGCATCGCCAGGCATAAAATTGCGGATATTGCGGTTAAAATTTGTTTCTTCATTTCGAGGAAATCCCCTTTCGGTTATTATTTCGGAATTTATTATAACATAATCATAGGCACTTTGACAATACCGAAAAAAAATATTTTTTTATATGTTTTTTGCAAGACCGTCTTCATCAAACAAAAACACCGTTTCGAGCAGCACCTCAATGCCTTTTTCAATTGTTTTTATGTCAAGGATGTCAGGTTTGTCAAGGCGCGTGTGGTAATAGCGGGGCGGGCCGGGGTTCATGGCGGCCAAAGCGGTGGCCGGTATCTTTTTTTCGCTGAAAGCCGCCGCGTCCGAAGCGCCGACAAAAACGGCCGAGGTTTTTATGTCAACATCCGCGGATTCTCCCGCTTTTCTGACAAGGGCGCCTGCGGCAAAGTTGTTTTTTACCATAAACGTCATGTCGTAGTTCATTACCGCCATATCGTCGTAATCCTTCAGCGTGTCAACGGCTATGACAAGGGTTTCCACGGCGTCCAGCTCATTTTTATGCTGTTTCGCGTAAGCCTTCGCGCCACGCAGGCCCGCTTCCTCCCCGCCCGTGGAAAGGCAGGTAACATCCGTATGCTCAAAACGGACGCCGCAGTCGGAAAGGTACTTTAAAACGGAGGCGGCCGCGAAAACCCCGGTAAGGTTATCGTTCGCGCCCTCTACGACCAGTTTTCTGCTGGTAAAAAAAGCCATTCCGATAAATGAGGGAACAAATGCAATTGAAATGTACCCCAACACCCGCGCCGCGCCCGAAAGCCCGCCCGTTTCAAAAGCCTGCCCGCCCGCAACCGCTGCAATTGAGGCCGCAAGAACAAAAATAAGGCCGGACAAAGCCGAACCCATGCCGCCGAACAGAAGCAGCCTCCCGCCGCGATAACTGAAATTCCATTCGGGGCAGGAATCAATATGCCCGCATATAATTATGTGCCTTTTCGTTTCGGCGGAGGCTTTGCGCGTCGCCGAAACGTTATTTGATGTTTTCTTTTTAAAAAATATGTCCACTATCGGCTTATAAAAAAGAAACTGGCCGACGAGCATGACGAACGCCAGGGCGCAAAGCGACAAAGTGGCGGCGGCAAGCCCTATATTAAGCGCTATTACGGCGATAACGCCGAAAACCCCCGCAATTGTAAACCAGCCGTAAAAAGAACCCGGGTGAACCTCGAATTTTTCAACGTCAACCTTGTCGGCGCATTTTTTCAGCTCGTCAGCCACATAAGCCTGCGCTTTTTCCTCCTCCGGCGACCCGCAAAGCCGCGGGCCGATATCTTTGCACATTTTTCTTATTTCCCTGACCGAATAATTAGCGTATTCCCTTAATTTCGGTTTAAAATTAGGGTGCGATTCGCTTGCTCTCATCCTTTTACCGTCCTTTTTTCAAGTTTATATATCTTTTTATGAAGGGTATTTTAACATAAAAAAACAAATTTGTCGAGTGGTTTTTTAAAATTGGGAGCGGAGAATCAAGAATTGAGAATTACAACAAAATTATCCGCAAATACGCTTGAATTTTATGTTTTTATATGATATAATAAGTTTTACAAAAAGAAAAATCTCTCAATTCTCAACTCTAAATTCTCAATTCAAATAAAGGAACGGTGATTTATTATGACAGCCTGGCAAAAATTCTTGTCCTTCTTCGTTTCAATCTATCTTTTCCTTCAGGCTCTTTTCTGCGGCCCGGTTTTTTTGACCGAGCAGCCTCCGGGTTATGACAACCAGATGGGGATTTACCCCGATACCTACGCCGCCGTGGACGCTTTGGGCAGGGTTCTGCCCGGGAACGCCGAAACCGGCGGGGTGAGAGAGGGAAAATTCGTGGGGATGTTCTATTGGACGTGGCATTATTCCCATTCCTCGTGGACGGCGCCTTTCAACGTGACGCAGATAATAAAAGACCATCCCGAAGCTGTGGGCGACATCAGCTCCCCGTATTGGGGGACGCTGGGCGCGCCGCATTTCTGGAACGAGCCTATATACGGCTATTATCAGACCGCTGACGACTATGTCCTGAGGCGGCAGGCAGAAATGCTTGCGAACGCGGGCGTGGACGTGATAATCTGCGACAACACGAACGGCACGTTTACTTGGAGGGAATCCTACACAAGGGTTTTCGAGGTGTTCGCCAAAGCCCGCGCCGAGGGCGTAAACACCCCGCAGGTAGCGTTTTTGCTCCCGTTCGGGGCCGGGGACAATACGAACACGCAGCTCCGGGCGCTTTACGAGGATATTTATAAAGACGGGAAATATAAAGATTTATGGTTTTTCTGGGAGGGCAGGCCGCTTATCATGGCCTATCCCGACGACCTCTACATAGTGGACAAAACCGACCGCGAGATATCGCAGTTCTTCACATTCCGCCCCAGCCAGCCCTCATACACCGAGGGGCAGAAGCGGCAGGGGCATTGGGGATGGCTTTCCGTTTTCCCCCAGCAGGTTTACAAAAGGAAAGACGGCTCCGTCGAGCAGATTTCGGTAGGCGTGGCGCAGAACCACTCTGCCGAGCGCGGCCTTACGCCCATGAACGGCGAAAACGTATTCGGCAGGACATATACGTCAAAGGGTTACGACACGAGGGAGGACGCGAAGCTTTACGGCGCGAATTTCGCCGAGCAGTTCGAATACGCCCTGCAGGTAGACCCGGATTTCATCTTTGTGACAGGCTACAACGAGTGGGTAGCCGGGCGCCACGAGGAATGGATGGGCGTGGAAAACGCCTTCCCCGACGAATATGACGACGCTTTCAGCAGGGATATCGAGCCGTCAAAGGGCGATTTAAAGGATAATTACTATTATCAGCTTGTATCTTATATAAGGCAATATAAGGGGGCAAACCCCGCCCCCGCCGCAAGCGCAATGAAAACCATTGATATAAACGGCGGTATTTCGCAGTGGGACGATGTGCTCCCGGAATATAACGCTTACAAAGGCACGGAAAACCGCGACGACGACGGCTATCTGACCATGCATTACGAAAATCTCACCTTCCGCAACGATATAATAAGATCAAAAGTGGCTCGGGACGAGGATAATTTCTATTTTATGGTCGAAACAGCCGACACCCTGACGTCCGAAACCGGCGCTGACTGGATGCAGCTGTTCATATCCACGGATTTGGACATAGAAAACGGCTGGGAGGGCATGGAGTTCATCGTGAACCGCGAAACCCCGGGGGTCCTTGAAGCTTCAATCGGCGGCTGGGACTGGGATTACGCCGCTGACGTGGATTATTCGGCGGATGGCAACATTTTGCAGGTAAAAATCCCGAAAGCCCTGCTGGGCGGTGTTGACGGCCTGTATTTCAAATGGGCGGACAACTGGGCGGCGGACGGCGAGGAAGGCGACATCCTCAACTTCTACACAAACGGCGACGTCGCCCCCGGCGGGAGGTTTATGTACGCCTACAACAAATAATGCAGAATTAAGAATTTAAAAAAGGTTCGGACAGTTAATTTTCCGAACCTTTTTATTGATTATTTCTACTGTTCCAATCACTGCCCGTTGATTTTTTTCATATCCTCTGCCCGTATCTCCACCCGCTTGATCTTCCCGCTGGAGGTTTTCGGCAGCGCGCCGGCAAAATCAATTATACGCGGGTATTTATAAGGGGCGGTGGAAGACTTTACATGGTTTTGCAATTCTTTTTTAAGCTCATCGCCCGGGTTGTACCCGGCCGCAAGGACTATCGTCGCCTTGACGACGTTGCCGCGTATTTCGTCCGGGTAGGCCGTGACCGCGCATTCGAGGACTGCCGGATGCTCCATAAGGGCGCTCTCGACCTCGAAGGGGCCTATCCTGTAGCCGCTGCACTTGATGACGTCGTCGTTGCGGCCCACAAACCAGTAATAGCCGTCCGCGTCCCGCCATGCGGTGTCTCCCGTGTTGTAGATACCGCCCTTGAAGCTCTTTTTCATTACCTCCGGGTCTTTCCAATATTCGCGGAACAGACCCACCGGATGCTTTTCATAAACACCCCTGACGCAGATTGAACCTACTATGCCGTCCTCGCAGCGGTGGAGGTTTTCGTCCAGTATTTCCATGTCATAAACGGGCGCGGGCTTGCCCATAGAGCCGGGGCGGACGTCGATATCCAAAAAATTCGCGATAAAGACCGATGATTCCGACTGGCCGAAGCCTTCGTAAAGAGAAAGCCCCGTTTTTTCCTTAAATTTGTTGAAAACCTCGGGGTTCAGAGGTTCGCCCGCCATTGTGGCGTGTTTTACGAAAGCGAAATCCCCTTTTGTGATATCCTCTTTTATCAAAATGCGGTAAATCGTCGCGGTCAGGCACAGCGTAGCCGGCTTTATCCGTTTTATGGCGGCGAGCGTGGCGGGTATGTCGAATTTTTCCGTGTCGTAGGCCCCTACCGCCGCGCCACAGATCCACTGGCCGTAAATCTTGCCCCAGGCGAACTTCGCCCAGCCGCTGTCGGTCTGGGTCATATGTACGGTATTCTCGCGGACGCGCTGCCAATATTTCGCGGTGACAATCTGCCCCAAAGGGGAGGAATTGTCATGCAGAACCATTTTCGGCATCCCCGTAGTGCCGGACGAGAAATATATCAGCATATCGTCCGAAGCTTTAAGCCCGTCCACGCCCTGCGGGCGGCCATAAATATCGGGGAATTTGTTTATTTCCGCGCGATAGCTGCCTGCACCATTCACATCGGTTTCGCCTACGGTCAGCCAGTTTTTAACCGAGGGGCATTCGGGAAGGGACGCTTTTACATTATTTACCGTATATTCGTCGTCTACGGTTATCAGCATTTTTGCTTCCGCCGCGTTCAGACGGTAGACAAGGTCGTGCCGCGTCAGCTGGAACGACGCAGGGATGACCACCGCTCCTATTTTATTGAGCGCGACGATTGAGAGCCAGACTTCGGGCCGCTGCTTCAATATAAGCAGAACCACGTCGCCCTTTTTTATGCCGTATGAACGGAGCATATTTGCGGCCTTGTTGCTTTCGGCCTTTATATCCGCAAAAGTATAAAATTTCATCACGCCCGTATCGTCAGTCCATACGAGCGCCTGTTTTTCCGGCTCGGTTTCCGCCCACCCGTCGACGATATCGAAACCGAAATTAAAATCATCGGGTACGTTTATTGCAAAATTTTTCTTTAAATCCTCATATGACGCAAAATCATATGAGGGGCAGTATTTTTTTATTAAATTGTCCATAAATGTTCATCCTTTTTAGAAATAAATTTACCGAATTCTATTCGGGCCGAATTCTATTCGGGCCGAATTCTATTCGGTTATTACGGTCAAAAATTTAGCTGTGCCGTTTACGGCATTTTGACCGTGGGGAAGCTGCGGGTTGAAATATATTGAATCTCCCTCGGACAGGATAAACTCATTTTTGCCTACCGTGACCCTTACATTTCCTTTAAGGCAATAATTAAACTCCTGTCCGCCATGCACAACCAACGGCGTTTCCCTATCCTTTACATCTAAAGTGACGAGCATCGGCTCCATTACCCTGTTTTTGAAATTGAAAGCCAGGGTTTCGTGATGGTACCCTTCAAAACGGTCTATAGCCACACCCTCGCCGCTGCGGACAACCGTATGCGAACTCATGCGCGGCCCTTCGCCCGTCAGCAAAACGGTGTAATCCACCTTTAAAGCGGCCGCTATTGAAAAACAGACGCCTATGGGGATATCCTTTTCCCCGTTTTCGTACCCCAGGTATTCGGCAACGGCAATGCCCAGCTTTCCGGCCATTTCTTCAGCCGAAAGCCCTAAAATTTCGCGTAATTCTTTTATGCGGGCAGGTATGCCGTTCTGTTTTTCGTTCATTATATCCTCCGTTTCGCTTTACATTATAAACCACAAATTATATTAATGTCAACCTTTTTTTAGCTTTAACCTAAATTTTAATAATTCAGCCCCTCATAAGCAGCCCTGCCGCTTCCCCATCCAAAAAAACGGTGACATCCGGGTGTTCCTGCAAAATCGACGCCGGGCAGTCCGGCGAGACGTTTCTTTCTATAAAATCCTTGACCGCCCCCGCTTTCCTGGGGCCCGTGGCTATTAAAATTATCTTTTTAGCCTTCATTATTGTCCCGGTACCCATCGTTAAAGCTTCTTCCGGCACATTCCCGTCCGGAAAACTTTTGGCAGCAGCGTTCTTTGTGCTTTCGGACAGTTTTATTTTAAACGTGCCTTTCGTAAAATCTGCCGGGGGTTCGTTAAAGCCTATATGGCCGTTTTCGCCGATCCCTAAAAGCTGGAGGTCAATGCCGCCCGCAGCTTCTATATTTTTGTCGTAATTTTCGCATTCCGCCGCCGCGTCAGGATTGTTGCCGTCGGGGATGTTCGTATTGCCTTTTTTTATGTCAATCTCGTCAAAAAGATTTTCTTTCATATAATAATGATAGCTATTTTTGTCGCTTTCTTCCAAATTGCAGTATTCGTCAAGATTGAAAGTTTTTGCTTTGCTGAAACTGAACCTGCCTTTTTTATATTCCGAAACCAAATATTTATAGGTTTCAATCGGCGTATTGCCTGTAGCAAGGCCCAAAACGCTGTCCGGTTTTTCTTTTAACTGGGATATGAACATCTCCCCGGCTTCTTTTGCTATCCTGTCTTCCTCTAAAATTTTTATTTCCATATTAATGCGTCCTTTTAAAATCATGTTTTTTTCACAAATTTTTATTTCCATCATAAATAACGGCCATCCTTTCTGTGCGGCTTGCAAAATAAATCCATCGGCCACTATTTTATTATACGCCATTTTATAAATAATTTCAATAAAAATATTTTATTTTTTCTGCCTCGAAAAACCCCTTCTGCTCGGGATTTTCATCAGGGACGCCCACGGCTATGACATTAAACGGGATTTTGCCGTCCGGGATATCAAGAAGCGCGGCAAGCGACGCCGTTCTTTCCTCCCTCGGGTAAATCCCGCACCAGCACGCCCCCAGACCCAAAGCAACGGCTTCGAGCAAAATATTCTGCGTGGCCGCGCCGCAGTCCTGCGGGAAATAGCCCTCCAGGCCGCCGTCCTGCGGGATGGCGACGACAATAATCGCAGCCGTGGCCGACGCGCACATATGGGCGTTCGGGTGCAGCTCTGCGATTTTGTCGAGGATATCACGCTTTGTGACGACGATAAATTCCCACGGGCGGGAATTGCGGGCGGAAGGCGCAAGCATGGCCGCCTCCAAAAGTATGTCAAGCTGTTCCTGCGTGACGGCTTTTCCGGCCTTGAATTTTCTGATGCTCCTGCGGTTTTTGATTAATTCTGACATAATATATCAATCCTTTCAAAGATGCTACAAATAAAGGATATCACATCCATAAACAAATATCAAGCGATAAACGCCCATAAGTCAACATGATTGTAAAAACACTGCGAACATTTTTTCGTTTTTCCGTTGACTTTTTCTTTTTTATGCTATATAATTTGTTAGAATTTAATATAGAAAAGGGGCATTTTTATTCCATATATAATAATTGTTTTAATATTAGTTGTTGCTTTTTTTATATTTTTCGCGATAAGAGCAAAAATTAATAAATCTGTTGAAATTTCAACGGATAAACAGATTATTCTTCCATATAAGTCAAAACAGTATTTTTTCACAAAACACGAATTAGCATTTTATAAAACGTTAAAACCTATTGCGGATAAATACGATTTAACAGTATTTGCCAAGGTGAGACTATTAGATCTTTTTATAATTGAAGGTAAAGAACAAAGACAGTCATGGTTTAATAAAATAAAATCAAAACATATTGATTTTGTTTTATGTTCAAATGATTACTGCTGTCCTAAGATACTTGTTGAATTAGACGACAGTTCACATGATAAAAAAGCAAGGGAAAAAAGAGACGCATTTGTAAACCAAGTTGCGGAATGTGCATTTATTCCACTTTTACGCATCAGGCAGTATACCGCCGAAACTTTAGAAAACGAAATTAAAAAGCTTTATACCGTACCAGAAATACTTAACGCAAATTTTTAATTAAATGCTTTTTAAAAAACACCAATCTAGCAGTATACGCCGAGGCGTCGGCGTATACTGCTCTTATATTCTAAATCCTAATACCCTCAACGGCTTCCTTGCAAAGCCGCGTGATTTCATCATACCTCCCTGCGTTTAACAGCTCCGGCTTCACAAGCCACGAGCCGCCGCAAGCTATAACCTTCGGGAAGGACAGATAATCTTCCAGATTATGCGGCCCTATGCCGCCTGTCGCCACAAAATTCAGCATAGGGTAAGGCTCCGACACGGCTTTTATGAAATTGACACCACCGGCCTGTTCGGCGGGGAAAAATTTTACCGCTTCAAACCCCCGTTCGATTGCCCGCTCCATTTCGGTCGGGGTAATACATCCGGGTATAATAGGCAGGTCGTTGGCAAGGCACCAATCCACCACTTTCGGGTTGAATCCGGGGCTTACGGCGAAGGACGCGCCCGCGTCTTTCGCTTTTTTCGCCTGTTCAGGCGTGAGAACAGTACCCGCGCCCAAAATAATATCCGGGTATGCTTCTTTTATGATTTTCAGGGCTTTTTCCCCCTCGGCTGTGCGGAAAGTCACCTCCGCGCAGGGAATGCCGCCGTCAATCAAAGCTTTGGCCAGCGGTAACGCGCAAGCCGCGTCGTCTATTGTGACGACAGGGATTATGCCGGTTTTTTTGATTTTTTCTAATATTCCACGCATTTTTATTCCTCTTTTTTATGTAGAAAATGCTTATTTGGTATGTTCTTCTTTAATGCCAATCGGGAAATAATACTCCCCCTGTATGAATCCCAAACGGGTTGGATCATCCGCTCCGAGGGCGTTAAACATGACATGGTGCCCGGGACGGTCGTCGTACATAAATCTATCGTGTTCGGCAATCCAATCCATTAAGTTGTAATATGCTTTAACAGTAATGCTGTCATCCCAATCATAGGTCATGGCGGTCGCGAAAAGCCCGCCCTCGAATTGGAAAATTTCAAAGCCGTCTACGTCTTTTTCGCTCACCCAATCTTCAAT
>WREG01000006.1 GCA_009779455.1 Oscillospiraceae bacterium | reverse complement strand
CCGGTTAAACTAACGGGGATACGTTTCTACACATCGAATATCGCATGGTACAGCCCATATATAAACGTTAGCATTCAGGAGGGAAGCGGCTGGACGGAAATAACGGCGGATTTGAACAATCTTTATCTCTACGGAAAAATGTTCTCAATGTTTCTCCCCGGCGGCAGCTCCCTGCTTAAAAACGTCAGCCGCATTGAGTTTTGTTTTGAAGCGGATACGGGAAAAGACTGCGTTGTGGACATAGACGAGTTCAGCTTCGAGCAATATCAGACGGAAAACCGCTTCGGATATACTTTTGAGCAAATGTTTTTGGCGCTGCTGCATCCGTTCAGAAGCATATGGGCTTTGATTATGGCGCTTGTGTGAAACTCGGTTTGTTTAATACTTATTAATTTAAAGAGCATATTTTGTGCCTTTAGCCAATCATTATTAACATAATATTAATTTAATGAAAACTGCTTGATTTTATATTAAAAATGCGATATAAAATATATGTGCTTTTTTCTTTCTTGTTTTTTTATTTTTCCTTTTTTTCCTTCCTTTTTATCTTTGCAGGTTTTTGACGAATTTAAAAACGGTTAAAATCCTATTTTTCTTTCCGGGAAAATAGGATTTTTACTGCTTACAGGGACGTGTCCATATGAACGCGAAAATCAAGGGGATCAGCGCTAACGGCTTAAAACTTATAGCTATGTTTACGATGCTCACGGATCACATAGCCTGGAAGTTTGCCCCTTTCGCTTCAGCGGGAGGCTTTGCGGCGCATCTTGCAGGAAGGATAGCCATTCCGGTTTTTTGCTTTTTTGTGGCGGAAGGGTATTTTCATACACGCAATATAAAAAAGTATTTCAGGCGGATGCTTATTTTTGCGGTTATTTCCAATTTCGCGTTTTATTATTATGAATACGGCCGTTTCCCCCGAAACGCAATTGATTTGCTGAACAGCATCTCAGGAACAAGCGTCATCCTCCCGCTGATGCTCGGGCTCGCGGCCCTTTATCTGTATTATAATGAAAATTTAAATTCTTTTTTAAAAGCCGCCCTTATATTTTTGTGCGCCGCGCTGGCCGTATTAGGCGACTGGTTCTGTTTCCCGGTGATATGGATACTGGGCTTCGGGATATTCAGGGGGGATTTCAAAAAGCAGGCTGTTTATTTCGCGCTGACCGCCTTTCCCATAATGGCTTTCGAACCGTTTTTTCGTTATTATAAAGGTTACGGCGATGAATTATGGGCATTGAACCAAATCGGGGTACTCCTTGCCCTGCCGCTGCTGTACTTTTATAACGGAAAATTAGGGAAATACAAGATGAAATGGCTGTTCTATATTTTTTATCCCGCCCATCTGTTCGCAATTGCCGTTATCAGCAAGCTCCTAATGGCCGTTTAATAAAAAATTATCGGTTTTTTTGATAAAAGTATCTTAATATGAGCGTTAAAAACATATCATATTAGACATATTAATCCATGTTTACGACTTTATTTGAATACATATAAACAAATTTTGCGAATTATTAGCCGTAATGTAAAAAAATTTAGTTGCAATTTGAAAATATATATGTTATCATATAATCTGTTTAATTATATTATATGTTAAGCTACCGTTAATATATAAAGGTTGTTAGGAACATGTTCTAAATATTGGAGGCATAATTAATGGCATTTGAAATATCCAACGAATTTGAGGAAGTAACCCAAATAAAGGTCATCGGCATTGGCGGCGGCGGCGGAAACGCCATAAACCGCATGGTCGAATCCGGCATTCAGGGCGTTGAATTCTTGTCAATAAATACGGACAAGCATGTTTTGCTTTTTTCAAAAGCTACCCATAAAATCCAGATAGGCGAAAAAATCACGAACGGCCAGGGTGCCGGGGCGCGTCCCGATATCGGCAAAAAAGCCGCTGAAGAAAGCCGCGAGATAATTGAAGAAACACTCGCGGGAACGGATATGGTTTTTGTTACCGCCGGCATGGGCGGGGGCACCGGGACCGGCGCCGCGCCCGTCATAGCGCAGATGGCAAAGGACAAGGGCATACTCACTGTCGGGATAGTGACCAAACCTTTTGAATTTGAGGGCCGCCGCCGTATGCAGCAGGCAGAGATAGGCATAGCGGAACTCGCACAGCATGTTGACAGCCTCGTGGTCATACCCAACGAGCGGCTAAAGCTTGTATCCGACCAAAAAATCACGTTTTTAAACGCTTTTAACGCAGCCGACGATATTTTAAGGCAGGGCGTACGAAGCATTTCCGACCTCATAAAAGTACCCGGCCTTATCAACCTTGATTTCGCGGACGTGGTAGCCGTTATGAAGGACGCGGGCCACGCCCATATGGGCGTCGGCAGGGCGTCGGGCAAAGAAAAGGCGGAGCTGGCGGCAAACGCCGCTGTTTCAAGCCCCTTGCTTGAGACGACGATACAGGGGGCGAAGGGCGTTATCATCAGCATAACCGCGTCCCCGGACATAACCCTCGAGGACGTCGATAAGGCTTCGTCCATGATTTCAAGCGCGGCGGACAAAGACGCCAACATCATTTTCGGCGTGGCAATCGACCAGGCGCTTGACGACGAGATAGTAGTCACCGTTATAGCCACGGGGTTCGGCAAAAACGAAAACAATTATCAAAACCAAGACGGCAAAACCGAGCCTGAGCAGGTTCAGCAGACCGGCTTCGGCACGGACGACGACGATTTGACGGATATATTCGATATGTTCAGGAACAGGCGGTAGATTTAAAGATAGAAAAAACCGGGCTGTTGCCCGGTTTTTTCTTGGGGAAGAGAAAATAAAATGAAAAGGAATTATCGGAAAGAAATGTTGTCAAACATTTACTATACTAAACTTTATAAACTATAAATATCTGACAACATTTATAATATCACTATATGTATACAGCGGTTATATGTAAATATTAACATATTATTAATAATTAGCTCCAATTGTTGCGATAATATTGTATTGTATGAATATATTGTTTTTTATCGCAAGCGGGATTGCCGCGTATTTGATTTGCAGCGTAAATCCCGCCCTGATTATTACGGAAATCAAATTAAAGGAAGATATAAGGGAAATCGGAAGCGGAAACGCCGGCATGACCAATGTTTTAAGGGCCGCGGGCAAAAAAGCCGCTGCGCTTACCCTTGCGGGGGATATTTTTAAATGTTTTATAGCTGTTGCGGCGGCGCGCCTTGTTTATTTTTATCTTTTTAAACAGCCGTATGCATGGTATCTCGACTATATCACCGGGTACGCCGCGGTTGCGGGGCATTTGTTCCCTTTATATTACGGCTTCAAAGGCGGAAAAGGCGTAGCGGTCTGCGCCTGCCTGTTTTTGTTGATTAATCCCTTTGCTTTTGCCGCTGCTTTTATCGTTTTTATCGCCGCCGTTATTCTTTCAAAGATGATTTCGGCTGCGTCCGTAATCTCCGCTGCCTTATATCCTGCAATACACGGTATTATCTTATATTATGGCGGTTCATCGGATGAAAAAACAGTATGGCGGATAATTTTAACGGCGGGATTGTCCCTCATTATCATCATTATGCACAGGGGGAATATAAAACGGATATTAAGCGGAACCGAAAGGAAAATCAAGTGATCAGTGGTCAGTTTTAAAATTCTGCCCGCTGCCCACTGGCTACTGCTCGCTGTCCGCCGCGTCATCCTGCAGAACCGTCGTTTCCTCCTCCACAATGCGTATCGACGCTTGCGGGGGCTCTTTTTCCGATATTTTTATCGCGGCTGACGTTAAGATATAAGACAAAATAAAAACGATTGCAACAGCGGCAGCGGCGAACCGCCGCTCTGCCCCGGAAAGTTTTTCAAAGCCTTTCGCGCTTCTTGTGTTATAGCCCATTTCCTCGTCGCCGTACTCGGCGCTGTGTACTGGGAATATTTTTGTAAACCGGTAATAACCCTTGGTGTGCGTGACTTTGTAGGCTTTTTTGTCTTTTGTTTCAGCTTTATTTTCCATTTGCCTTTTCCATCCTTATCTTTAAAACAAAAGTGACTGCGGCTATCAATATGACGGTAAAGCAAGACCAGTCTTCCAAAAAACCGATATGCCGCAGAAGAACCGCCGATATGCCCCCCCCGAACGCAAGCCCGATTCGAAACGGCCTGCTGTCCGGGTATAAACGCCTGTCTGAGATGAAAACAACGGCGGCGAACAGAAGCATCCCCGATGAAAGCTCGAAAAGCACGGAATACTGCCTGCCGAGGTTTGTCCGCTGAAATATAAGGGCTGTGAGCGCCGCGCCGAGAATATAGCTTACGGGGGCGGCGGCCGTCCCCGTTTTCGGCCTCCGTATGACCCTTGCAATCAAATAAACCAACCCCCCGGCGAGAACCGCAAGGCAGGTGGCGCCCATAGGGCCGGGCAGGTTGCCGGAATAAATATCGGCAAACCTGATTTCTGACAGTTCGGCATTCATAGAGCTTTGGAGCATATAGGCAAGCGAACGGGACTTGTTGACGGGATATGCAAAAGCGAGCCTGTTAAAAAAAAGCGTTATTAAAAAAACCGCCGCCGCCCCTTCGGGCAAAACAGCCCCTCCAGGCGGCAGAAATTTAAATTTTTTAGCTTTCAAATACGCGGAAAACAAATAAACGGGAAAGATGCCGCAAACCGGCAGCCAATACGGGGCAGCCGCGGGCATAAGCAATGATACCGAAAGCGCGGTAAACAGCGAAGAGGATATGCTGAAGCTTCGCCTGAAATACGGCATAAAGCAGAGCGCCGTTTCAAGCATGACGGTGAAGAGGACAGAAAAGGCAGCCATCCGCAGCGCGCGTTCCCCGAAATGGTACTGCGCCATAATAACGCACGCGGCCAAGATAACCATTGCATTCGCGTGATAATTTTCATATATATATTTTTTTAATATTTTTTTCATAGCTATTTGATTTTTACCATAAATTTTGTATTGCATACAGCGCGAACATGGAATATGATATATATAAATCGCGCATTGTAAAATTGGAGGGTCTTACGCAATGAAAATCGAGTCGCAAAATGATTTCCGGATAGCCGTGAAGCTTTCAAAAGACGATTTGACAGAGCTGGATATTACATATGACGAGCTTGATTACGCAAACATAGAAACGAGGCGCGTCCTTTGGACAGTGCTTGACGAGGCGCGCCAGGTTTTAGGCAGGGAGATCAATATTTCAGAGCGGATGATGATAGAGGCCGTCCCCGAAACCGACGGGGGATGCAGCATCTTTTTCACCGTGCTGCCGAAATCCGGCAAAAAGGATATTCGCGGCTTTACCTTGAAAAAAGGGCAGGACATCCTTGTATGCGAGTTGGAATCCGCCGATGACCTTATAAACCTCGCCGGGCGGCTTTACGCTTTGGATAACGGGATAAAAAGTTCTTTGCACATGGAAAACGGGGCGTACAGGCTCGTCGCCTGCCCGGATTTAAAAGATTTTTTCACGGTCGAGGCCATGTTTGCGGAATACGGCGAATTGCTGCCCCAGAGCGACCTGACCGTCGCAAAAACCCGGGAAAGGTGGAAAACGCTGGCTGACGGCGACGCGGCCCGACAACTTGCGGGACTGTAGAAAATTTACAACCTGCGGCGCAACCTGTTCAGGTCAGCCATTCCCGAACAGCGAATAATCTACCGTGCATCCCGTGAATAAAATGTTGTTTTCTATGTTTCGCATCCGTTCCCTTTGATGTTCGTCATTAGACTCATTATCGGGGTTTTCGCAGTCGCAGCCCAAACTGAACAAAGCTATTTTGCATGACATCATAAATAACGGGATTTTTGACAGCCAGAAGTCATTCAGACGGTTGGCCGACAGATAGCCTCTCAGAAAACACCTTATTATATCGTTTGTGAAATCTGTCCCCGCGTCATTGTTTCGCCCGAGCCAAAGGGCTAAATACAATGCGGTGCCTATATCAAACGCATACCACGAATACGCACAGCCGTCAAAGTCGAATAAATTAATGCGCTCCCCGTCAATTAAAAAATTTCCCGGATGCAAATCATTATGGATCAAACCATATGAATCTCCGTCTTTTGGCAAAGCCTCTATTTCATTCAGCAAATCTTCAGCTTTCCTGTTCACCGAGGGGAAAGCTTTTATTTTTTCGCCGATCATTCGGCGTATATTAAACTCGCCCCGCTTATCCGCATCGTTCGCGGGCTTGTAGCCCTTTGTCAATCGGTGCATATCGCCCACGGCTTTGCCCCAATTATAAAACACGTTTATATTCCATAGATTCGGGTCGTTTTTATCCCAATATTGCCCCTGCGCCATGCTGAAAGCGGACATTATATAAGTTTCGCCGCCCTCTTCCGCAAAAACGGCAAGCTCCCCGTTTTCAGCCTTTAACGGAAAAGGCGCACTTGCGCCTTTATCGGCCAGATATAAAAGCCAGTCCATTTCAGCTTTCGTTTGGCCGATATGGCCGGCGGCGCCTTTGATAAGCCGCAGCACATACGGTTTGCCATATATATTGAACGCGCAGATATGCTTAATTCTCTCGCGCCCGTAAGCGATAAACCGGCACGTTGCCTTATCAAAGCCATAGCTTTCAGCGGCAACCCCAAGCAAATAATCCGAGATTATTTTATTTTCCTCCCCGTCCGCCGCTTAAAGCCCTATTTCCCAATACGCGACCTGTTTCCTGTCATATGTATAGGTCATATGCAGACGGCCGTCCATATACGTTATGGCGGGGTATGAGAATTCCCCGCCTTCCCTTGTTTCGAGGTCGAGGACGTTTTCCCACGTCTCCCCGTTGTCCTTTGTGACGGCCAAGGTCAGCGGGCTTCTGCCCCCCCAGTTTTTTTCCACGGGGTTATAAAGAAGCCAGACGCGGCCGCCGTCATCCTTTACGCAGTCGATGCCGCTGTTGTTGTTCGGCAGGGCGGTCGCGTATGCACGGCCCCAGGTCAAGCCGTAATCGCTTGAATCGCTTCTGTATATTCTGCTGCCGCTTGACCGTATCAAAGCGTGGACGCTGCCCGGCGGCGACTCCCATAAGGTAGGCTGGATCATACCGACTATCCCGTCCGTTATCCGGGGGCGGGTTATATTTTTTTGTTTTTGCCACGTAGCCCCGTCGTCGTATGATATATCAATGAACGCCCGCCATTGGAACCGCTGCTCGGTCGATGCGGGTGCCAAAAGCGCACCGTTTGAAAGACGTATGCACTTGTTTTTAACAGGGCCCCTGCCGTCGATTTTGTCGCCGGGGACAAGAATCTGCGGCTGTGCCCACGTAACGCCGTTATCCTTGGAAAGGACGAACCATGTGCGCCATGACGGGGTGGTTTTGCCCTTTTTGTAATAAAGGCAGACCGTTCCGTCGTTCCGCAGGTCAAGGACGGGGTTCCAATGCGCCACGTTTTTATCGGACGGGACTGCAACGGGATAAGACCATTCGCCGTCCCGCCTTTTCGACACCCATATACGGACGTCGTCGGCCTTTTCATGTTCGCCCGCGAACCACGCGGCAAGAACGGAGCCGTCGTCCAGCGGCAGAACCGTAGAGGCGTGGCAGGATTCCGCGATCGTGCCGGGGGCGAAGATGAATTCCTTAAATTTTGATGTAATCATAAAAGCAAGCTCCTTTGTTTAATGATAACCTATGAACACCGCCAAAAGCATCAGCCCCGCCGCCGCGGCGCCTGACATCAAAAACAGCTTCCATGAAAATTTAAGCCATTTGCGGTATGATATCCCGACCAGCCCTATGGCTATGATCATTATGCCGCTTGTGGGGTACAATATATTCGTGAAGCCGTCCCCCAGGCAGAACGAAAGGACTAC
The DNA here is from genome assembly GCA_009779455.1 of Oscillospiraceae bacterium. Classification (GTDB taxonomy): domain Bacteria; phylum Bacillota; class Clostridia; order Oscillospirales; family Acutalibacteraceae; genus WREG01. Next base: position 12,610 of record WREG01000006.1, on the reverse strand, counting down.
GGCCTGCCTTTCAACGCCTATGAGGTCAGTGAGGGGCAGCAGTATCGGCATCATCAAAAAAGCCTTGGCGGTACCGCTCCCGATGAAAAACTCAAAGATGATAACAATCAGGCAGAGCAGCAATATGGCCGAATACGGGCCGACGCCCGCGATAAGGTTGTAAATGTGATATAAAAGCGTATGTATTATCCTGCCCTCGCGCAGTATATAGGTTATAGCCAGTATAAAAAGCAGCAGCGGGATCACGGGCGCAACGGCTTTCGCGCCGGAAAAGAAGGATTTTAACAGATTCTTGCCTCGCAGGCCGCACACGGCCCCCGCTGAAAGCCCTCCGGCGGTAAAAAGCAGGGCCATAGACGGCATTGACAGCATTCCTTCCATCTTGAAAGCGAAATCCAGCGCCGTCATTACAAAAACGCCCGAAAGGCAGAGCGCGAAAACTTTTACGGCTTTGCCGAGGGACTTGTCGGCAAGTATTTTTTCTGAATCGCCCATATCGTATTTTTCCCGTAAAATTTTGTCGCTTTCATAAGCAATGGATTTTTTCGGGTCTTTTTCTATTTTTTTCGCGTAGGCGACCAAAAAACCCGCAAAAACTATATAAATCACGATAAAAACTATTATTCTGTACCAAAGCCCCGAAAAAATATCAAGCCCTGCCAAACGCTGAACCAACAGCACGTTGAACGGGTTAAAGGTCGCGGCGGTAAAGCCGAAGGCTATGGCGACAAGGCTCAGCGAAAGCCCGACAAAGGAATCCCAGCCCAGGGCCAACGCGATTGCGGCGGCTATGGGCACCAGCGTCACGGATTCTTCCAAAATGCCCGCCACGGAGCTTAAAGCCATCATAATAAACACCATGACGCAGAGCATCAGATATTTTTTCCTGCCGAACCTTTTCACGACGCTCGCCATTATATATTTGAGCGCGCCGCATTTGTCGAGAACAAGGAAGGTCCCGCCTATCAAAATGATAAAAATTATAATGGCGAGGCCCGTAACCGATTCGGAGGCCGTAAAAACCATGATAGGGGACAATACAATTTTCCATACAGGCATTTTATAATCTATCAGCTCATATGTGCCGTCTATTATTTTCCCGTCCGCGTCCTCCGCGTATACTCCCCTCGGAACCGTCTGCGACAGCGTCCCGACGAATGCCATTATGGCAAACAGGATAACCGCTATAAACAATATGGTTTTTTTGTTTATTCGCAAGCCGGAATCAGCGTTTTGCGGACCGGAAACCGCGTTCCCCTCATTCATACTGAAAAATCCCCTTTATATGATTTAACGCAAGTATAGCATATTTACCGTTCGGTTGTAAAGCGTCATATTATTTAAGTTTCCCATTTAAAAAATAAAAGCTGCTTAAACTCTTATATTTCAATATGTTTAGAACATCAGCCCCTAATCCCCCCATTTGATTCGCGCCTTATTTTCAACGATAAACTTCAGCATCTCCCTGTTAGTTTCCGCCAATGCCTTTAATTCAGGCTTCGGCTCGCAATATGCGACAAAGATCATTTGAATTGAGCAAGTCACATAATAAACCGCCTGTTTTTCCTCCGCCGTCAACGGGTTCACGCTGTTGTAGCCTTGCAAAACCCCCTCTAAAATATCCGGCCACTTCTCATATATATTCGGCGAGCTTTTAGGGAAAAGTTCGTTTACGCCGCGCCATTCGCTTAAAATCCCCGTGGCGCAGTAGCACGGATCCCACAGGCGGACGTTCCGCTGGCTGATGTCGAAATTGATAAACCCGCTTACCTCATTTCCGTCAAAAAGGATATTGGACGGGTTCGGGTCGCGGTGGATAAGCTGTTTCGGCATTTTTTCAAACAACACGCCGGATTTTTCGATATAATCCGTGAAAAAGCCGTCGGGCAGGCCGATATTATGCTTGTCGTTCTGTTTCCGCACTTCCGGCAACGCCCATTCTGTCACATGGCTATATAAGTTTTGTTCGTGAACTTTGACGTTTTTCTGAACCGCCGCCAGCGCGTTGTGGAGCCGCGCTATGCTTTTCCCGTACTTAACCCCGAAATCCCGGCGGTTTTCGCCGAAACGGTCTTGTTTCGGAAGCGAGCCGCCCTTTATGCCTTTTGTCAGCACATATATTTTTTTTCCGGTTAAATTTTCAGCATATTCCCCGCCCGATTTGGTCAAAACAGGCACGGACGCCGCGAAGCCCTGTTCAGCCAGCGCTTTTGATATCATAATATTTTTTAAAAAGCTTTCCCTTTCGCCTGTTTTAAGGATATAATCCCTGCCTACCGACCATACATCGCCCGATATTTTCGCGCCGTCCATGATATAAATATCCATTATCGGCAAATCACTCGGCATATCCCAATTAACGAGAATTTTTTGCAATTTTTTCTCAGTAGCCATAACAACCTCCATTTTTTGTAAATATTTTTTAGGGGAGCCGCCGTAAACCCGCACAAACGCCTTATAAAACCCCGCGTAGGTGTCAAAACCATAATCCATCGCCGCGTCAATGGCGCGGCGGCCGCCTGCGATTTCGCTTAATGCCTTGTCGAGCCGCTGCTTTCCGATATAAGCCGCGATTGGCATTCCGATTGTCTGTGCAAACAAACGATGGTAATGCCAAACGGAATATCCCGCCATGCACGCCAGTTCTTCTGCGGTGATATCGGCTTTCAGGTTTTGTTCGATATAGTCAAGGCCGGGTTTTATGATGTCATATGATTGCATAACGCACTCCTTTACCCGTGATCTATTATATATCATGAAACTATCAAAAACATTTCCCGGGGTGCTGATTTTCAGAGCGTGTCAACACACTCTAAATAAAACAGATATCATTTCAGCATATAAAAAATAACTTTAATAAATTATAAAAACAAGCTTGATTTAATGTTAAAATTATATTATACTGGAGCGTGGCAAATTACAAAACACGCTCTTATTTTCGTGATTTTTATTAAAAGGAATGATGAAACCATGGCAAAAAAACAGTTTAAGGCGGAATCGAAACGCCTGCTCGAACTTATGATAGGCTCAATTTACACCCACAAGGAGATATTTTTGCGGGAGCTTATCTCAAACGCCAGCGACGCGCTGGACAAGCTTTATTTCAAGACCCTCACCGACCATGATACGGATATAAAAAAGGACGATTTCCGCATTTTCATATCCCTTGACAAGGAAAAACGGCTGCTCACGATTGACGACAACGGCATTGGCATGACAAAGGACGAGCTGGAGAACAATTTAGGGGTCATAGCCCGCAGCGGCTCTTTGAACTTTGTGCAGGAAAACGAAAAGGCGGAGGACATAGACATAATCGGCCGATTCGGCGTAGGTTTTTATTCCGCTTTTATGGTCAGCGACAATGTGACGGTCATAAGCAAAGGATACGGCAGTGATGAGGCGTATAAGTGGGAATCCTCCGGCGTATCGGGCTATGATATAAACCCCTGTGAAAAGGAAAAGGCCGGGACGGTCGTCACGCTTAAAATCAAAGAAAACGACGACGAAAACAATTACGACGATTTCCTTGACCAATATCGCATTAAAAGCATTGTAAAAAAGTATTCCGACTACATCCGCTATCCCATCAAAATGGATACGGAACGCTCGGAGCTTAAAGAGGGAGCCGGGGTTGACGGCAAAGACCCGGAATACGAAACGGTCATCGAAGAGGAAACCCTTAACAGCATGGTACCCATATGGCGGAAATCCAAGTCTGAGGTGACAGACGAGGAACTGAACGCCTTTTATAAGGACAAATTCTTCGACTACGACGACCCGCTGAAAGCGGTATACAGCAAAACGGAAGGCTCCGCCACCTACAGCGCGCTTTTGTACATCCCGTCAAAGGCCCCGTATAATTATTATTCAAAGGATTTCGAAAAAGGCCTGCAATTATATTCCAGCGGGGTTTTGATAATGGACAAATGCCCCGACCTGCTGCCCGACCACTTCAGTTTTGTCAAAGGCCTGGTGGATTCGGAGGATTTGTCCATCAATATCTCCCGCGAGATGCTCCAGCAGGACAATCAATTAAAATTGATCGCAAAAAGCATAAGCAAAAAGATAAAAAGCGAACTTGAAAAAACGCTTAAAGACGATCGTGAGAATTACGAAAAATTTTTCGAGGCCTTCGGACTGCAGCTAAAATTCGGTATATATAACGGCTTCGGGATGAACAAGGACGAGTTGCAGGACTTGATAATGTTCACGTCCTCAAACGAAAACAAGCCCGTCACCCTCAAAGAATATGCAACACGGATGAAAGAGGAGCAAAAATTCATTTATTACGCTACTGGCGAAAGCGCGGTGCGCATCGAACGCCTGCCGCAGACGGAGCTGGTGCGCGACAAGGGCTTTGAGATACTGTACCTGACCGAGGATGTGGACGAATTCGCCGTGCAGATGATACACGAGTATGACGGCAAGGAATTCAAATCCGTTTCCGCAGGCGATCTTGATTTAAACGACGCGGAGGAAAAAGAGGGGTTTAAAAAACAGGCCGACGAAAACAAAGACCTGTTAACGGTTATGAAAGAGGCCCTTGACGGCAAGGTTTCGGACGTGCGCCTTTCAAGCCGCCTCAAAACCCACCCCGTATGCCTGAGCAGCCGGGGGCAGATAAGCCTTGAAATGGAAAAAGTGCTGAACAAAATGCCCGTAGACCAGAAAATAAAAGCCGAGCGTGTGCTTGAAATCAACGCGGGGCATCCGATTTTCTGGAAATTGCAAGATTTACAGGCTAATGACAAGGATAAATTAAAGGTATACGCCGATATCCTGTATACCCAAGCGCTTTTAATCGAAGGAATGCCCATTGACGATCCGGTCGCCTTCTCAAACGCCGTATGCGGTCTGATGGTGTAATATTCCTGAACAGATGTCAGAGGCTATCCTCCATACACCTTTTCCGCCACAGACGCTCAAAATCCTTATGCGGCACAATCCGCCCCGCCAAATCTGCTGGGCTGTGTATATTTTCTTCCCCGCACCATTTAACATCAATGGCATATGCCCGCATATCAAGCCCGTCCTCGTCCCAATACACGGGGACGCTGTCCCATCCGGCAAGATATGCGGCAACGGCGCGTGTATGGCCGTCCGTCATTAAATATTTATCATTAAAACGCTTTATGGGTATCGGGTCAAAGCCGTCCGTATTGTCTGGTTCAAACCATTCCCTTAAAAGCCGCAGCTTCCCCTCGCTTATGTATAGCTGGCTCGGCTGCAAATCCGCAATAGGGAGCATAAATAGCTTTTCCGCCGGTATCTTTTCGCGGCGGCGTTCTATGTATTCTTGCCTTGTGAGTCGATATTTTACTGAAATCCCGTCACCTTCATTGAATTCTTCAATAAATTTAAACCCGTTTTTTTCAAAGACGCGGCGGCTCCGTTTATTGTAATCAAAAACAATCCCGTATAAAACATCAGAATATTCGCCGTTAAACGCGAAATCGACAAGCATACGGATGAGGGCCGCCCCAATGCCCTTGTTCCAGTATGCTTTTTCGCCGATAGATATATCAATGCGGCGAACGTCAAGGGCTTTCGGTTCCCGGGGACAAAAAAGCGACCTTTGCTTTTCGCGCATTTCCTGCAGCCAGCACTCCCCGACGGGCGTATCGTCAGCCTCGATCAAAAAGCAAAAAGCCTGCGGCGATACCATGCCCCATATTCCGTGAACATCTTCGGGAGATGAAGGCTTCGCGTTTTTTCCGTCAACCCAATATAAAACCTCCGGGTCGGCGTTCCATTTATAAAGCATGGGCAAATGCCCGTCGCAAAGCGGCCGCAAAACGATATCAATATCGCCGCCGCTGTATAATGTTATGTCGTGTGATTTAATAACGCTCATATAAAAAACCCCTAAATCCTCCTAAGCCCCATTCCCCTTAAACCCCAGCCCCAGAACTTCCCCTGCCTCAGAGATGATTATAAACGGGTTCTCGTCGTACCGCAGTATTATTTTATTGACCCCCGCCACTTCGTTGGCCCTTACGACGCAGAGGAGCATACTCTTGTTCTCCTTTGTGTAGCCGCCCCTGACGGGAATTATCGAAACCCCGCGTTTCAGCTCCGAATTTATGGCGGCGGTTATCTCCTCCGCCTTGTCCGTGACAACCATAAGCATTTTCCCGCTGCCCGTGCCGTAAAGCAGGTAGTTTATCACCCTGCCGCTTATGAAAAACACGATTGAAGAATAAAGAACGCTCTCAAGGCTCTTATAGATTATCCCCGCAGCGCTCACGACAACAAGGTCGATAAGCATTATCAGCGTCCCCATTGGCAGGTGGGGCTTTTTCAGTTTTATAAGCTTGCCCAGAATATCAGTGCCGCCCGTCGTCCCTCCGCGCAAAAACACAAGGCCGAGGCCGAGGCCCGAGAACACGCCGCCGAAAAGCGCGGCAAGGAGCTTGTCCCCCGAATAAGACGGGATGAAGGGGGCTGTCAGGTCTATCATCAACGAAGCCATGACCGTGGCGATTACGGTTTTTGCCAAAAAGCTTTTGCCTATAAATTTATAGGAAAGAATAAAAAGCGGTATGTTCAAAACCAATATCATCGTCCCGATGGGCATAAAATCCGTCGCGTAGTTAATCAATGTCGCGATGCCCGTGACGCCGCCCGGCGCTATCTGGTTCGGTGCGTTGAACATATTGACGGAGAGCGAGAAAAAAAAGCTGCCCATAACGAAAAACAGCCCGTCCAAAAGAAAGGTTTTGATTTTTTTGTCTTTCTTTAATTTTAAAGGTTTGCTTTTATATTTTTTATTCATAATATATATTGAAACAACTCGCAGATACGGTTAGTTTCGCCCTTTAAATACAAATACCCCAGTAGCGCCTCAAACGCCGTTGCCATATGGTAATCCCGCTCGGTGCAATTTTTTGGCGTATGGTTAGTATGCGCGTTCCGGCCGCGTTTTAACACGGCTTTTTCCTCGTCGGTCAAAATTTCCGCGATTTTTGCGGCGTTTCCGGCCTGGGCCCCCGCGCTTACCATGTTTGCAGCCCTTTTATGCAGCGTCCCAACAGGCGCGTCCGAGTTTTTTATGATATATTCCCTAACCATGAGCGAATACACCGCATCGCCCAAAAACGCCAATGTGGAAGGATTTTTTAAATTGATATTTTCATTATTGTTCATACAATCCTAATTTTCCAATTTATTCAAAACGAAACTTTCAAAAGCCCGAATCGCCTTATCCCTCATTTTGAAGTCGAATATCCCGCGGTTTATTAGCCTAACGGTAAAAAACATATTCTCCATAATCGCAATTTTGTAGTCGCTCATAAAAGTTTCATAAGAATAATCCTCGGCATTCTCACTAATAAGCCGATAATAGAAATCAAGCAAAGGCAGCGCTTTTTGCCTGTCCGGCTCAATGTGCAGCGCAATCAGCATTGCCAAATCCTCTGTCGGCAGCCCTATCCGTACCGCTTGAAGCCCGTCAAACCTGACATCGTTTTTGCCGGTTTTTGAAACCCAAACCGTCCCGGGATGCATATCACCGTGAATTATCGTAATATTATGTCCCGGTTGAAAACGTGTTTCAGTCAATTCAACATATTGGCTTTTTAATCGGTCGATCGCATTGGCAAAACAGTCAAGCTGATCCGGCGTAATATGATTTTCAAAGCGTCTCTCTTCAAATTCCCAAACCGCAGGGATTTTGCCGGATTCCTCATTCTTTCGGTATTTCTTGAAGTCCTTTTCCATTGCGCTGATATGAACCAACAGGTTTTCTTTGCTTTCATACCGCCAATCAAGCCCTATTTGTGCAAAAACAGCGTTATTTTCCCAAAACGCGCCGTGCCACCGGGCAACCGCCTGTAAAATCTGCTTGTAATGATTCCGAATAAATACGCCGTCCGCAGTGTCCTCATCGTAATAACAACCCTGTACCTTATCCATATTAAAACCATTATCATTAACAATTAAGTCCCTAAATTTTAATAAAATCTCATTAGAAAGACCGTATCTGCTCTTTGAATCCGGCTTTGTGTTTTGAGCAGACCCGAGCAGAGAATTTACAGAAATTCCAAAAGTCTCTGATATAATTTTCAGCGTGTCGGTATTCGGTACGGTTTCGCCTGTTTCCCACCGCGAAACAGCTTGGCGGGTAATCATCAGCTTTTCGGCAAATTCTTCTTGCGAGAGATTGTTGTTTTTCCGTAATTCCAATAGAGATTCAGCAGCAGTCATATTCATACCGTCCTTTCCGCTAAATTATATCATGGGGCGGGGTTGATATAAAGCAACCTGCTGTTGCGGCGCTTAGTTTGAAAATCTTTATGGGACATAATCAAACTCCAGATCATATATAATGACCGTATCGCCCTCTTCCACCCCTTTTTCAATGAGCGCGCCTATAATGCCGCTTGAGACGAGGACGCTTTGGAAATATTGCAGGCTTTCATAATCGTCAAGGTCGGTTTTGTTTAGGATTTTCAACAGCCATTCGGCTTCAATGGTATAAACGCCGTCGCTTACCCTGATTATGAAATTATCACCTTTTTCGGGCTGTTTGACGGGGATGCTTTCCGCTTCATACCGCAATATAGGGGGAAGTTCCGCAAGCTTTGCCGCAGCGGCGTTTATAAGCTCCGCCGTGCCGAGGGTTATGGGGGCGGAAATCTCAAAATAGTCAAGCCCCAGACCCTCTATATAAGCCCTGAACCCTGCCTTCTGTTCTTCCGAGGCAAGGTCTGCCTTATTCCCCGCCACGATCTGCGGCCTTCCCGACAATTCCGGGTTGAAATGCCCAAGCTCCTTATTTACGGCTGTAAAATCGTCTTTCGGATCCCTGCCCTCACTGCCGGAAACGTCCACAATGTGTATGAGCATACGGCAGCGCTCAACGTGACGCAGGAATTCATGCCCCAGCCCCGCGCCTTCCGCCGCGCCCTCTATAAGCCCCGGTATGTCAGCCATCACAAAACTGAAATCCGGCGGTATCCGCACTACGCCCAGCACCGGGGAAAGTGTCGTGAAATGGTAATTGGCGATGATAGGCTTCGCCTCGCTCACAACGGATACCAAAGTGGATTTCCCAACATTTGGGAAGCCGATAAGACCCACGTCGGCCAGCAATTTCAATTCAAGGGAAAGCTCCCATTCCTCACCCGGCGTACCGTCCTTGGCGAAGCGCGGCGCCTGCCTTACCGAATTCGCGAAATGCGGGTTGCCGAAGCCCCCCCGGCCGCCTTTTGCGGCTTTAAAAGGCTCGACCGAACTCACATCGCACATCACCGCGCCGCTTTCTAGTTCCCTTATAACGGTGCCGCACGGCACTTTTATTATTGTATCCGCGCCTTTTTTCCCGTTTTTATTGCCGCCGGAGCCATTCGCGCCGTCTTCCGCCCGGTATTTCCTTTTTATCCTGAAATCTGAGAGGGTGGAAAGGGTATTGTCCGCAATGAATACCACGTCCCCGCCTTTCCCGCCGTCGCCCCCGTCGGGGCCGCCGTTGGGGACATATTTTTCACGGCGGAAGCTGACGGCCCCGTTGCCGCCGTTTCCGGCCTTGATTTTTATTATCGCCTTATCAACAAACATAGCTTTCCTTTCGATTCTAACAATATGCACAAAAATTCGCACATATGTTTGGGGGTGTTTTTAGAACATTTGTCTTGACAAATCAAACAAACGGGTTTATACTGTAGCCAAGGTCGAACATATGTTTAAGAAGAGGAGATTTGAAAATATAAAATTTTCAAATTCGCATAAAACAGGAGGTTATTAATATGCTTATAAAATTAATTCTATCCATTGGTTTCCAAACAGCGGCGGCAGCCCTTGTCATAGCGGGTTTTATTTTCCGCGACAGGCTTATAGACTTTGAATACCGCGTAAAATTATTTATTTACGCGAAATACCGTCTTTACAAACGCAGCAAAAAGACGGGGTTCACTTTACATTCCAGTTGTGCAGAGCTGACAAATAATCGGGCGGCATAGTTTTCCCTCCGGGCGTGATATTTCCGGAATAATAGAGCGCCCCGTCACGGAAAACAATAGGTATAAAAGGCATATGCTCAAAAAAATCAATAATGAATGTGTCGATCGTGATCATGCCGTTTAAAAAGTCCCTGTAACTGTCCGTGATTTCTTTTTGAGGTTTTATGTGAAAAGGGGACGCGCTGTCCGTCGGGATCAAAACCGAAAAATTCATGTTCGGGTTTAATTTTATCTCTTCAAGACACATATCAAAATTTTCATCGTTTACCGCTTTGACATAATCATTCCACGGCAGAGCTTTTATTTCAATTTTTATGTTTACCTTTTCAAGGGATTCCGCTATCGACCGGGCCGCCGCTAATTTAAATTGATTATCGTCGTTTATAAGCATTGTATACTCCATATACCCGAGCGTCCCGGTTCTTGCCCCCGACTTCGCAACCGAAGCAAACCCGGCGGCTTCCAGCAGCTCCGCCCCCTTTAAATAATTTACCGAAAACTCAGTTTTTTCCATGTTCGCATCAGTAAACGCGCTTATGTCGTTAAACATATTCGCCTCGGCGTAAATTTCCCAAGCGGGGTTAAAAGGGGTGTAAGCTTCTTTCGCGAAGGAAAGGAAAGCGGCTGATGCAATTTCCCGCCTGTTGACGCAATATGATATCGCCCGCCGCACTCTTGAATCCGAAAAAGCGATTACGGATGAATTGAAAGCGATAAACACTAAATTATTTTGAGGGTATTTTACGTGGTTCACCCCGGGAAAAGTAAATTTCCCGCCGCTTAAATCGTCCGCCGCCGCATCGACGAACCCGTTTTCAATCCCGTAAACGGTATCCTGAGGCACGGATATGGGATAAAGCCTTACCTCCCCTATTTCTCCTTTTTTTTCGCGGTTATAAGGGTTTACCGAAAACCTTTTGCCGTCATCGTCATCAAACAGCCTGTAAGGGCCGCTCCCTACAGGGATATCGTCCGCTTCTTCCCCCGTCCCGTATTTGACTATCGGGAACGTTAATAAATTTACTGCGTAGCTGTCGTGTTTTGCTAAATTAAAAACAAGCTCGAAACCGCTTTCTTTTTCCGCCGATAAAAAACCGCTTAAAGTATCGGCATACCGATTCGAATTTTTGGCTGTATTAAAAGAATATGCAACGTCGTCTGAGGTAAGCTGCGTCCCGTCGCTGAAAAGGACATCCGAAAGCAATGTTACCTTTAATTTTCCTTCCGAGAGAATATATGAAGCCGCGATAACGGGAACCGGCATATATTTTTCGTCAAGCGAATACAAGCTGTCGTAAACAAGCGGCGTCAGCCCTGTATTCAATAAACTTGCGGCGTAAAAAGGGTTAAGGCTGTCGCGGATATAGTAACCCAGGCTGACTGTTTTGCCGGGTTCGAACTCTTCATCGGCGGTTTCTTCCTCTTTTATCACGGGAATATTTTTATCAACGCAGGAATTAAAGGCCGATAAAGCTATTGCTAACGCCAAAACGGCGGAAAATATTTCAGCAAACAGTGACGCCTTCCGCGGAAACGGCTTTCCCTGTTTTTTGGCAGATTTCAAAAATACATCCCTCCATTTTACATTTACCCGACGCGCTGTCAAAACGGACGGGCATCATTGTTTTCATTTTTTTTATCGCAATTTCAGGCGTTATGCCAAGCACCGAATCTATAACGCCCGTCATGCCTATGTCGCTTATATAAGCTGTGCCTTCGGGAAGTATTTCGGCGTCAGCAGTCCTGACATGGGTATGCGTCCCGAAAACAGCCGATGCCTTTCCGTCAAGAAAAAAGCCCATAGCCCTTTTTTCAGCGGTAGCCTCCGCGTGGAAATCGAAAATAATATTTTTAACGCCCGAAATCTCCTTTAAAACTTTTTCCGCGCAAACAAAAGGGTTTTCAAGGTTTTCCATAAACACAGTCCCCATAAGGTTCACGACGGCCAACTGCATGCTTCCTTTTTCGTAAATATAATAACCTTTTCCCGGGGCACCGGGCCCGTAATTGGCAGGCCTCAGCAGGCATTCCGTATTGTCAAACGTTTCATAGCTTTCCGGCCTTTTAAAAGCGTGGTTCCCCGTTGTTATAATATCCACCCCGCAGGAAAAAAGAAGCTTCGCCGAATCCTGCGTAATGCCGTTGCCTTTAGCCGAATTTTCGCCGTTGGCTATGCAAACGTCAATTCCTTTAAGCTTTTTAAAAGCGGGCAGATGGCCGAGAAGAAAGCCGCATCCGGCTTCGCCTACAACGTCCCCTATACAAAAAATATTCAAAAATTTCCCCCCGATAAATACAGACGGCAAAATCGCCTATGCGCAATAATTAAATCAAACGGTTTTTTATATCATAAAGCACTGTCATGGCTTCAATGGGCGTTAAAGTGTCAACGTCAATATTTTTAAGAGCCTTTATTGCTTCATTGTTCATATCGTTTTCAGGCGGCTCGTCAGACGGGGCGGGCGCGTTCGCGGAGATGGAATTCGAAAGCCCCGCCGCTCCGTGCTTTTCAAGCTCTTTTAAAATAACCCGCGCACGGTTGACCACGGTTTGCGGCACGCCCGCAAGCTTTGCGACCTCCACACCGTAGCTTCCGTCGGCAACGCCCCTTGCAATACGCCGCAGGAAGCTTATATCGTCCCCGCGCCGCT
>WREG01000005.1 GCA_009779455.1 Oscillospiraceae bacterium | reverse complement strand
ATTTTTGGATGAAGAAGATTCGCAAACGCCTGACGGCGGGGACGGGCAGACCGACCCGGTTACCGATACCGAGGCCGAACTTGAAAGAGTTTTTACGGACGCGGGATTGAACAAGAACGCGGTAATAAAAGAGCCTGAGGATTTGGAAGCCCTCCCTGAAAACGAGCGCAAAATTGTCGCCGGGAAGGCAGGCTCAGGCCTTGCCTATAACGATATTTTGGGCGACGGCGCGGACGCGAGGTACACGTTAAGCCCCGGGAAGCTGAAAGAGGATGTTATTTTAAATGCCCCATGTGATTTTGCGGGCTATTCTATGGATATCAGCATGGGCGGCTTGACCCCGGTAATGGATGAAAACAACAGCGTCAATTTTACGGATGAAGACGGCGAAACGGTGTTTATTCTTCAAACGCCTTATATGTACGACGCGGAATACGATACCTCATACGATATTGTCATTGAAATTGATGAAACGGAAGACGGGTACCGGATCATATTTACGCCCGACGCAGAGTGGTTAAATTCAGATGAGAGGGTATACCCGATCGTCATAGACCCTGTTGTCACATCACCCACTAATACAGCGAACGCACATGATACATATGTTTATGAAGGCGGGGGGAACACGGGGTGGTTTGGGCAATATTTACATATCGGCATAAAAAGCGTGTCCTCGACCTATAAAATACACAAGAGTTATTGGCGCATCATTACATTGCCGGCGCTTCCAAGCGGCGCTGTAATAAATAACGCAACTTTTAAAATTCAAAGCCCCAACGGGTCAACAGGCAGGGTATTCTCCTTGTACGGCGTCAACAGCGGCCTTAACGGCAATTGGACGGAAAGCACGTTGACATGGGCTAACCAGCCGACATCTTTTAGCCTTTTGATTGATAAGGTAGGGATGTCCGCCATTACGTATAGCGTTAATTTTACAGGCGCGAACGTTACCGCGCGGGTCAGGGAGTGGTATTCCGGCGCAGCGCCGAATTACGGCTTTATGATCCGGTATACGAACGAGGGAAAAGACCTTCCTGTGTACACCAGCTTTTATTCCTGCGATTCCGGCTCGTCATATACCCATCCGTATCTTACCATTACATATAATGAATCGGCGCATATTGCAAATGGCACATACTTTATAAAAAATCAGAGTACCGGGCGATACCTTGACGTTTACAGCGGAAGTTCCGCAAGTGGGACAAAAGTCTGGCAATATCCGTTTAACGGCAGCAAGGCGCAGCAATGGACGGTCACCAATGCTGGCAACGGCGTTTATTCGCTTAAACCCGGAACAAACTCTAGCCTGAGGCTTGACGTTTCGGGCGGGGCTGATCTGCAAAATCAGGCCGTACAGGTTTACACGGATAACTGCACGCCCGCACAGTTTTGGCGTGTAATAAAAAGCTCAAACGGGATTTACAGATTAATGCCCGAGAATTCAGGGACAAGGGTATTGGCTGTACGCGGCGGCACAGCTTCAAATAAGGACGATGCGGTGATTGTAACATATACCGGCGCGAGTGTTCAGAATTGGGTGTTTGAAAAAGCTACGCAATATGGTGGAGCCTCATCGGGATTTCGTGATGTTAAAGGTAAAAAAGATGATACGCTAAGGTGTTTTGGATATGTGCTGGAAATGACGTATAGTCCAGAGTTAATAATGAATTACGGAGAAAGTGTTGAAACTGTATTCGGTAAAACAAAAACAAAAATAGAAAGTCTCAATAGCGTAAATGGAGGGAAAAAAAGATGTACACGATTAGATTCTAAAGATTCATGGCTAAGACCGGACGAGTATAAAGTTGCGATGCGGGTTGGTAGCCATAATTTACTTGTAGAAAAGACGCATGGTTATCATTTTATTGTTCAATTAAATAATGGAAGATGGGCGGAAAAAGCAGGGGATAAAGATTCAAAAGACTTAGGGGCGGTAAATCCAGATACAATGAACTGGGGATTAGTTTTGGGAATTGATCGATATTATAACAGCGATACGATATATTTCGCTGTAACGAAGTAGGAGGAATAATTAATGTGTAAAAAAAACATAACTATTTTAATAATTTTATTATTTTTAGCAGGATGTGGGACACAATTGGATTCAACAAAAAAAGAAACGGATGATTCAAACGGAGAACTTTATAACCATACTTCTTTTGAAACTAATTCTGCGGAAAACGAATTTGTTGTTTCTGATGAAAATTTATTATCGTCTCTTTCCCAAAAAAGCACAAATTCGTTTGATTTCCTTAAAACAGAAAATGTATCATCATATTTTTTTCAGGAAAGCACGGTTTTATCTGATTTTGCCGAACCCGAAAATGCATTGCCGGGAGAAGAAGCTTTTAAACCGCCGGATACTTTTAATAATGCTGCGCCTTATAAAGAATTAATCACAAAAAAATATAAAGAAGATGATTTGGTCGCCGAATATATAAATGTTTCATTTTCAAGCTCATTGATATCAAATTTCATTACATCCGAAATGATTAACGATTCATACCCTTTGGAATGTTTGCGGAAACTGGATAACGGAAACGCGTATGCCGTTTATCAAACGGAAGAGGGCGGGAATTTCTATATGTTTTTTACACCCTTCGCGGAACCATTCGAAAATTCGTATTCTTACAAATGCTCTGTATATTCAAAGGATGTAAAAGAGTATAAAGATTTTAAAGATATTAAGAAGAAGGACAGCATATCCAAAGTCGAAAATATTGATCCAACCGTTTCCTCTATAAAAAGAATCAATAAAAACCTTGCAAAAAAATATGGGGAAGAAGATTATGACGAATATATCAACGTAAAATTACTGTTAAAAGACGGTGTTTTGCTGATAGTTTTCGTCAAAAAAGGCAATGATTATATTATATATGAAATGCATCATTTTGAGGATTTTAAGTGGGACATTACAGAAATAATCGGTTTTGTTGAAGATGTATATCCGATTGACTGCACCATTTTCCCCCAGGATTACCCGGAATAAAACTAAGAGGCTATAATGAAAAAAGTTATTTTATGTTTTTGCCTGTCATGCTTTGCCATGTTCTCAATCTGCAGGGCGTCTAAAATTTTGCCGGACGCGCCTGAAATATCAGGCTTCAGCAGCAATACTATGTCAACTACTGAACCGTATAAAATAAACTTGCCAGAAAAGCAGGATATTTTAGAATCATTAAATGCGTCAGAGTTCTATAGTACGTATAATGCGGAAATCAAAGAATGGGCGACAATGACAGATTATGAAATCGAAAAAGCCGACCAAAATGTTTTTGACCGGGCGAACAACGAGTTGTCTTGCAACAAATTGATTACCAAACGGTTTCCTCTTAGAGATTTACCCTTTAGATGTAATATTTCTCTAAAATCAATTGAATTATATAACACATGGAGAACACATATATACGAGATTGACGACCGCGCAAAAATTGAGTGCCTCCGGCTTTTGGGAAACGAGGATTATTACGCCGTTTTTGAAATTGAAGAGGGCGGCAGGGTGTTCTGCTTTTTCCCGAAAGACCATGGCTACCGTTTATCCCATTCAGTGTATGTGAACCGCCCGGGAAAAGAAAGCGAATATGATAGAATAAAAATAGGCGACGATTTTAAAAAAATAGAAAAAACCGATTATGGCGCGGCTTTGTACGATGGATATGGAATGAACTGGACTAGCTTTAACGATATTGTAGGGAGTTATCACTTATTGAAAGATTCATTGATTTTTATTGAGTATGACATAGACAATATAAATCATACAGGAAAGGTAAGCAATATTAAAAAACTGCCCGATAAAATAATATTTGTACCCATCGGTACCTATGTTGAAGGGGCTAACGGAGGTATTACCGCAGAGGATGAAGCTTTTGATTTTACCATTTTCCCCCAGGATTACCCGGAATAAAACATTGCTTTTCGTTCAAGGAGACGATAAAATATGCGTTTTAAGCAAATCACAATTTTTATAAGCGTGCTTATTTTGATTTCATCATATTTAAATTTAAATATGGAAACAACGCAACCGGAACCATTTGATTATGAAGCGTATCGAGCGGAAGAAATACAAAAGAGCGATTCAATGGCGGCAAAAGCCTGTGACTACCCGTTTGATCAGATTATTACAAAAATATATGCGGAAGAATCAATATTCGACAACAGCCTTCTGCTCCCCTTTATTGACCCGCCTATGGATTATAATTTTGTGTATCCTCTTTACTTTTATGGTGATGAATCGGATTTTCCTGCCGAATGCATACGTGAAACCGGCGAAAACACTTTATATGTTGTATAGAACACTTGGGGACGGTTCTCTCGTGCGGCTAAAATCGGCAGATATTGGCTAAAATGATGGCGCATATGCTCCTTCCCCGCATGTTTTTCGACAACAGGGGACAACAGGGGAATGCAGATTTTTATTGATATTTTAAAATAAAGATTGTATAATAAACAAGTAACAAAGATGACACGCAGGATGCTCCGTAATTTTTACAGGGATGGTAATTTATGCGCGGTATGGGAAGCGCACAAAAGAACCATCCCCGTTTATTTTGGGGACAAGCAGCCCTCTTAGGCGCAAAAAACGGAACAAAAGAAGAATTTGCGGGGATAAAAAAAGGATATAGGTGTGGTATACTTTAAAAGTAGCCCGAAAAAGTTTGCAAATAACGGCGATATTAATGCCGGAAACATATAGGGGGTGTGCTTATGGGTTATAGGGTGCTGATGATGGAGGATAATCATCAGTTCACTGATGAAGTCGGCGAGTTTTTTCTCAGCAAGGGTATTGAGACCATCGCCTGTGCCGACGGGGAAGGCGCGAAGGCTCTTTTTGAGTCGCAGCGGTTTGATTTGGCGCTATTAGACATCATGATAGGCGGGCGCATCAACGAAGGCTATGACGTGTGCAGATGGATCCGCCGGAAGAACAGGGAAATCCCCGTGATTTTCTGTTCAGCCCGGGGTGACGAGATGGACGAGGAGCGCGGGCTGGAATACGGGACCCATGATTATGTAGTAAAGCCCTATTCAGTGCAGCGGCTGTATCTGCGGGTCAGGAACATGATCACCCATACCGAAATCCTGCGTAACAGCGGCAAAACGCTGTCCATGCACGGCGTCACCATCGATGACGAACGCAAGAGCGCCGCTGCGGACGGGCGGGAAATACACCTGACGCCCAAGCAGTTTGAACTGCTGCAGACGCTGATGGAAAACGCGGGGCATGTTATGAACCGGGACCGGCTGCTCACACAGGTGTGGGAATACGGCTACATCAACGACGTGCGCGTGGTAGACCGGCACATTTACAAATTGAAAAAGGCGCTCGGCGAAAAAGCCGGGCATATAAAGACAAAACCCGGATACGGGTATTGGTTTGACAAGGAGGAAAAAATATGAAGACTTTACAGGGAGCGCTGGTTTTAATCGGGGTCACATTGATTCTTTTCGCGCTGAATTTTTTTATTTTAAATATACTGCCTTCGCGCAGGCGCAAATATTCCGTCGGGGAAAGACAGCAATCCATCGCAAAAAAGATGGTGCGCCTCATTGCCCTGCTTCTTGCGGAAGCATTTGCGCTGGCATTGGTTTATGGCTCTATGGCCTACGTGTTTTCGCTGAACGGCACATTGGCTCTTGAGGGCGATACGGAAACCATGATGAAGAAAGCGGGTTCACGCGAGGTTCATATGTTCATTGATCTTCCCTGCCTCTTTACGCCATTTCCCGGTTATAGAACCGGGACATCCGGGGGTGCGATACCCGGCTGGAGGCAATCCGCGCTGTATGATAAAAATTGGGAGCTTGTAGACTATAGCCAACGCTTACCGAAAGGGACACGCCCGGATTCGCTTGAAGAAATGCTGGAAAAAGTCAAGGGGGCGGGTGAGGCATCTATTGACAAAACTACATTGCGTATGCCGAAAATAATTTATAATATTTTTTCCTTTTTGTCATATTTCCCTGTTGCGTATGAACCTTATTATGAAATCGAAAAATTGCCGCTGCGCGAACATATCGGAAGATTGATTGCGCCGAGGGAACATGAATATTGCGTCAAAGTGGTTTTAAAAAGCCTCCCCGCCGAAGATGAAAACTGGGACATTATATTTTATACCCCCCTGGCGTTCGGCGAAAAGCAAATAGCCGCGCTGGACACTGCGCTATATGACGAAACAAGCGATGTATATTATCTTTATGCGCGCTGCGAAATGTCGCAATTGGATGCGGTCTATTTCACCATGTATATATATTTGATTTGGCCGAATGTGATAATCAGCTTCGCGCTCCTGCTGATCCTGTCTGTTTTGGCGCAAAGCGTGTATTCTTTCACGTATGAACGGCGGCGGCTCGAAAGCCAGCGCGACCTCTTGGTCGCCGTAGCCCACGAGATGAAAACCCCTATGGGCGCGACTATGCTCTACGCGGATAAAATAGGGCGGGCAGAAGACCTGCCTGAAGAATTGATCACGCCTATGGCGGCTTTGCGTGGCCAAGTATACGGTATGCGCGACCGGCAGAATGATTTGCTGACGCTGTCAAAGCTCGACATCCCGGCGGCACTCAGCAAGACATCTTTCGCGCTTGACGACCTTTTAGAAGACGTTTTTGACGAATATGTCCCGAGAATGGAAGAAAAAGGGCTTGCATATAACATGGACTCGCAGCGGGGCGTGAAAGTGTACGCGGACCGCGCCCGTATCCGAATAGCGGTATCAAATTATCTTTCCAATGCCGTAAAGTTTACGCCGGAGGGCGGGGAAATCAAACTGAAAATGGAAATAACACGCGGAAAGCGCGTGCGCGTCAGCGTATACAACAGAGGTCCGCGCATCGCAAAAGAGGATATGGAGAAGATTTGGGAATACCTGTACAAAACGGGCAAGAGCAATAACGCTGACAGCGGCACAGGCCTGGGGCTGCCCATCACGCGCAGGATCGCCGCGCTGCATGGCGGCGGCTGCGGCGCTGAAAACACAGGGGACGGCGTGCTGTTTTGGATGGAAATCCCCGTAGGAAAGGAAAAAAAGACGAAAGCGTGACGGCGGATAATGGCGACAACGGCGGCGGAGAATTTTTATCCGCCGCTGTTTCCTGCTATTGTATAAATTTAACGGAGGAATTAAATAATTTATCTTTTGTTCATTACATATATATACGGGTAAGGGTATAATATATACAAATATACGGAAGAACAGGAGATGTGAAAATATGCCCGATAAAGTAATAGTGTCAACCGACAGCCCCGCCGACATACCGCAATTTTTGGCCGAAAGGTACAACATAAGCACGATACCCCTGCACATCATTTTAGGCGACGGGGTTTTTGAGGACGGGGTCAACATCACGCCCGAAAAGGTTTTGGAGTTTGTTGAAAACACAAATACGTTCCCGAAAACCAGCGCCGTTTCAGTGGATGAATACAGGGAATATTTCGAGCGGTTAAGCGGGGACGGAAGCCACATCGTGCATATTTCGCTCTCGTCAAAAATTTCCGCCACACATCAAAACGCCCTTATCGCCGCAGGGGAAACGGAAAATATTTACGTGGTTGACAGCCTCAGCCTTACGATAGGCATAGGGCTGCTTGCAATTAAAGCCTGCGAGATGCGCGATAACGGCATGGACGCAAAAACGATAGCGGAAAAGATAACGGGGCTTCGCGAAAAAGTGAAAACTTCGTTTATACTTGAAAACGTCGATTTCCTTCATAAAGGCGGCAGATGCTCCGGGCTTGCGGCCTTCGGCGCTAACGTGCTGGGCATAAAGCCGAGCATAGCAATGTCCGGCGGCGCCCTTTCCGTAGGGAAAAAGTACAGGGGGAAGTTTGAAAAATGCCTTTACGACTACGCTTTTGACGCGCTGGGCGCGTCGGCGGACAGGCTTGACCCCGACCGCATATTCATCCACAGCACGGTGGGCGCCCCGGCCGGGGCGCTGGAAAGTTTAGGCAGGGAAATAAGGAAAAAATATAAATTCAAAGAAATTTTTTATAATACGCAGGCCGGGTGTACGATTATATCCCATTGCGGCCGGGGCACTGTTGGAGTGTTGTTTATGGAAAGATAAACATAAAATTCATGATTCATAATTCATAATTATTCGTTAAAAATTATGAATTATAAATTATGCATTATGAATTGAACACAGGCGGATGTCTTATCCGCCCGTGTTTTTTAGGTAATTTTATCCGTTGCTGTTTTTCATGTTGCCGCCTGTGTTGCTGTTCGCGTTGGAGCCGCCGTTGTTTTGCGCGTTGTTGCTGTTTTTGCCTTGATAGTCGTTGCCGCCGCTCTGTTTTTTCTTTTGGGCGCCGGAATGGTTGTCTTTGTTTTTAGCCATGATAATGAATTTCCTTTCAATGTTTTTCAAGGATATTATTATCAGTAAATCCAAAAATATACATAACGATAAAAAAAGAAAGAAAATGCTTGACATTTCACTTTATCTATGCTACCCTGTCAATACAAAACTCAGAAAGAAGGTGACGTCATGCTTGGGATTTATATAAAAATAGAGGTGAATTTGCCCCCGTGCCGGAAGCATGGCGTTTTTTAAGCGCTTTTATATGCTCTTGTTCAAGCCCGGGGATATGGTTCCCCGGGCTTTTTTATACCTAAATATTAAAAAAATATATTATGTGAGGATAATTTTAAATGATAGAAATTAAAGGGAAACGCAATTCAGCAATTGTTTATATTGATAAAATTGACAAAGAGACAAAAACGCAAATAGCCGAACTGTTGCGGGAAAAAGCTTTTGCCGATTCAAAAATACGGATTATGCCGGATACGCATTACGGAAAGGGCTGTGTCGTCGGGACGACTATGACGTTAAACGGAAGATTATGCCCTTCTTTGGTAGGTGTTGATATCGGCTGCGGAATGGAAACGGTTATATTTGATGAAAAAGAGATTGATTTCGCGAAACTGGACAAATTGATACATGACCACATTCCCTGCGGGTCAAGGATCCATGCCGAGCCGCTTGCGGAAAGCGAAAAAATCAATTTGTCAAATCTTCGCTGTTGCTCGAAGATAAACGCGGAAAGGGCGTACCGCAGCATCGGCACGCTTGGAGGGGGCAACCATTTTATTGAGTTCGACCGCGATGATGACGGCAAAATCTATTTAATCATTCATTCAGGCTCAAGACAGCTTGGGAGTGATGTCGCAAGCTATTACCAGGAAGCCGCATACCGATACCAAATAAAGAAAACGAAAAAAAATATGCGCACGGCTTCTTATGACCGCGACGACAGTGACTGTTATGGGGTCAAGCCCACAAAAACAAAAGAAAAAGCCAAACCGGCAGTCAATTATAACCGTGCCGTGCTTGACGGGGCACTTTTTGACGATTATATCCACGACATCGCCATTGTTCAGGAATTTGCTGATTTCAACAGGAAGGCAATGGCTGAAGCCATAAAAACCGGTATGGGGCTGCGGGCTGAAAAAAGCTTTTCAAACGTACACAATTATATAGATACCGGGCGCATGATTTTGAGAAAGGGGGCCGTATCGGCAAATTTAGGCGAACAGGTGATTATCCCGCTGAATATGCGGGACGGCGCCTTGTATTGCACAGGCCTCGGGAACCCCGAATGGAATTTTTCGGCACCGCACGGGGCGGGGCGCGTTTGCAGCAGAAGCGACGCGAAATATGCGTACAGTGTAGAGGAATTTCAGGAACAAATGAAAGGTATTTATACAACGACCGCAAATGAAGGTTCGCTGGACGAATGCCCCATGGTCTATAAAGCGCCGGATAATATTATTAACACGGTCAGCGAAACGGTGACTATTGAAAAAAAGCTGCGCCCTATTTATAATTTTAAAGCTTGCAATTAGCAAATTTGAAGATTCCAAATACCGCCATGTATTAAATCACCCGATTAGTTTACATTATAATTGCTTCGGCCGACCGGAGCAATATATAACCGGGTGGTTTTTTATGCCTATTCATAAACAAACATATATAAAGTTATTTGCGATACTCGCATTATGGGTATCGATGGCCTTTGGCCTGAACATATTCGCCGCGGCGCAATCGGCGGAAACAAAAGAAGCGAAGCCCGATTACATCAAATGGGTAAATTTCAATATCCCAAGCACGGCGCTGAACAGGGCCGCGAAATACGACATCGAAACCTGCGCTTCCGATATTCATGTCGGCTGGGTGGAGCTTTTGGCGGTTTTGGGGGCGAAATACGGCGGGGACTGGAAAAATTATAAGCCAACTGATATGGATAAAGCCGCCGAACGGCTGAAGGCCGGGGAAAGCGGCGCGGACATCATGGGAGGATATAAAAATTTCGGCTATTTTTTGGAAGCCTACGGCGCGGTACTGTCGGGGTTTTTAGGCGAATACAGAAAGGATATGGAGGATAACGCCAGGGGGCTTATTGTGCCGTGCGAAAAATACGGGCTTAAAGCGTTTTCGCCCATAGCGGAGGGTTTTCCCTTCAGCCATTACCGCGATTTCGGCGATTCGCGGGGCTACGGCTACAGCAGGCCGCATCTGGGAAACGATCTGATGGGCAGCGTCGGCACGCCTATAATAGCTGTGGAGGGCGGGGTCGTCGAGGAGCTTGGCTGGAACAGGTACGGCGGCTGGCGGGTCGGCATCCGCAGCTTCGATTCGAAGCGCTATTATTTTTACGCCCATATGCGGAAAGACCGGCCCTTTGCGGCGGGGCTGGCGGAGGGCGCGCGCGTGCAGGCCGGGGACGTTATCGGCTATATGGGCATGACAGGCTATTCCGTCAAAGAAAACGTCAACAATATGAAGGTCCCGCACCTGCATTTCGGATTGCAGCTTATTTTCGACGAGAGCCAAAAAGACGGGGACAACGAGATTTGGGTCGATGTTTACGATATCGTGGAATTTCTGCGGCAAAACCGCGCTACCGTCACGCGGAACGAGGAAACAAAGGAATATGCGCGGCGGTACCCGATGTATGACAAAAATTTCCCGCCGCCGGGCCAAAAGCAAAATAAAACTAACTTCAAGCTTTAATTCTTTGAATAAAAGAAAAAAGCGGCTCGTTAAAAGCCGCCCGAAATTATATATTAGCTTACTTTTATTTCTAAAAAGTCAAACCCTGTCAAGTTATTTTTTTGGATAATATCTTTCAAGGTTTCGGAAACAAAAATGGGTGCGTCACTGTCTTTTAATCTGAATATATGATGCCCCCCGACAGTCTCACCTTTGATCGCATATTTTATTATAGAATTAAAAGTATGGTCGTCATTAAATCCGGGGGGGAATTTTATTACCCTGTACACGCTGTTTTCCAAATCCAACCCGTCCACAAGATCGACGATGTTCAAAACCGTATAATCAAAGTTTTCACTTTTGTCCTTTATGTTTACGACTTTTATTGGGAATGCCTGCACGCTGTCTTTAATAAGGCCTTTGGTTAAGTCCATGAATTTTTTGGATACCGCCAGCCAATCTTTAGAGTTGTCTAAATAATCTGTAAAATTAGTGCCGTCGTCAGGATCATAACCGAAATAAAAATCGTTCTTCCAACCATTAAACGGAACGCCGTAAGTCATTACTATATAATCTGTTCCGCCGACATCATTGTCGTTACAAACGACCCAATTATCGTCACCTTCGTAATCGTACATTAATTTATAATATTTCATTTGAATTCCCCTTTCATTTATCATACATTATACCCGGATTTGATTTTAATTCAAGGATTAATTCTTCAATTAACGCGAGAAATTTGTCGAAGTTCCCATTTGCTGTTTTATCATATTCGTTTAATTTTTCTTGAATATATTTATGATAACTGTTGCTATGCCGCCCCCTGTGTGGAGCGAGCCGTACTTTATTCCATTCCTGATTTAAGTTAAGGTTATATTTATCCGTTGTTTCTTTATATTTTGGGGTCTGTTTCTTGTTTTGATGCGGTATGACATGGTGGGTTTCCGGCGCCGGGCCGCCGCCGGTGGAACCCCCGCCTTTGACTATAAAACAATTCGCTGTTTTCGGGTATTCCCCGCCGATGCAATAGGATTTCAATTCTTCCCAGGGCGTTTCGGGGAGGTATATCGGCTCCATTTTATAACAGCTGTAATCCTGCGGTGGGTTCCAGAATTTAGATCCGTCATAATTGTTTGTTTCGTTGTAACCGACCGTGATGACATTGCCCTGCATTTCGTCAAAGGGGTTTGAATAGCAGATAACGGCTTCCGGCTCGATCCGTTTCAGCATTTCCTCATAACCCTGCATGAAGTAGTCTTTTTGCTTCCTCACGCCCAACGTGGACACCGCGACAACGGAGCTTTTTTCGATACCGTCGAAGCAATAGGGATAGCTGTCCCGCAAGCCCCATGTAACGGTAGGGATCACATCAAGCCCCATATACTGCAGATACGCGCCGCACCACCTCGAACGGAAATAATTATGTATTTGGATGGGGGCGGGAAGGTCGTAATAGACCGAAAAGGCCGGGGACAATACCCCCTTGTATTGCCTCAGTTTGTTAACGCGGGGTTCGGGGTTGCTCCAGATAACACCGAATTTGTAGTCGTCGAGGAAAAAATGGACAAAGCTTTGCGCATTAGCCCTGTCGCCGGGTTTTATGTGGTCGAAGCCTATCAGGCCGACATTCCTTATGTCAATTTCCTGCCGTTTGATAATAGGCATATCATATTTGCCTTCGCACTCAAACGCGCTCCGCGCGAACAACGGGTCAGCGCGGAATTCTTCACTTGTCAAATGATCACGTCCTTTCATTTTTAGCAGAAGAGCAGCCGGAAAGAATTTGCCCTTACACTAATAGGCCGTAATCGGCGCTTTTTGACGGGAAAAGCGTCAAAGTTTCCAAAATAGAATTGTAAACACTTTGTGAACAAGACGGCGCTTGAAAAATTATATTGCTTTATTTAGCAGCATGGTATATAATAATGAGTAAATTCGTAATGTGGACAGGAGAGGTTTTTTATGCTGGCAAAAGTAAAAGGTTTTTTCACCAAACCTCAGCCTGAAGGCTGGGTTACCCTGCGGCACGAGCGGCGGGATTACGGCACATACATGATAGGCCAAAATATAATCTACGAATTCACGACCGGGTATATGACGGTCTATTTGACTATGTGCGGCCTGGAAGACCTTAGAAAAATCGGCCTTATCATGATGGCGCTGAAGATTTGGGACGCTTTCAACGACACTATGTTCGGCGGTATCGCGGACAAGGTGAAATTCAAAAAACAGGTAAAATTCCTGCCCTGGATACGCGTATCCGTTGCTTTGATCCCCTTATCCACAGTATTGCTATACGCCATCCCCTCTTCTTTTTCAGAAAATTCAAAACTGATTTGGTTTTCCGTCGCGTATATACTTTGGGATACTTTCTACACCCTGTGCGACGCGCCCATTTACGGCATGGTCACGACTATGACAAGCAACCTGACGGAACGCAACACCATTATGTCCCATTCGCGCCTCTATTCCGGCGTGGGGGCAGGGCTGGGGGTATTGGCGGGAACCATATTCGTCAGCGAGAAATTAGGGCTTACATACACCTTCGCCGCTGTCGCCAGCTCCGTATTGGCGTTTTTGACGATGGTTCCTATCTGCATAAGGGGAAAAGAGCGGAATTATACTTCCGCCGACCGTGAGCAGGAGTTCGGCGTCCGTGAAATGGCAAAATATCTGTTCTCAAATAAATATCTGCTGATATTTTTCGGCGCGTATTTGATCATGCACTGCCTTGGTACCGCAAACGCATTGGGGATGCTGGTGTCATTCTACTTTTTCGGCAGCTCGCTGTTTAATCTGGTCCTCACGATGCTTGTTTACCTGCCCGTGGCTTTTCTCGCGATCCTCGCGCCGCGCCTGTTGACGATGGTGGATAAATATAAATTGTTTTTCTATTGCAATGTCGCTGTCCTTGTTATGGGGGTTATCATATATTTTGCGGGCTATCAGAACAAATATATATTTATAGCTTTATGCGCGCTGCGCGGTGTGCCTTTAGGCATCGCAACCTTTTTGGTGTTCATGTTCACGCCGGACTGCGCGGAATACGGGAAATTCAAATCAGGCGTGGATGCCCGCGGCATAACCTTCGCCCTTCAGACCTTTTCGGCAAAACTGACCGGGGCAGTGTCCTCGTCGCTCGGCATTTTCGTTTTGGGTCTGTTCGGCTGGGTTTCGGTCAAGGCAGAAAGCTTCGCGGAACTTGCTGAAATGACCGCGAACGGCTTTTCGCAAACGGAACAGGCCTTAAACGGGCTTTGGATCGCATATGCGCTCGTCCCCGTCATCGGCATGGCGCTAGGGGTCGTATTGCTTTATTTCTATAAGCTCTCAAACAGCGATGTGCAGCTCATGTCCGACTGCAACGCGGGCAAAATAAGCCGCGAGGAAGCTGTTGAGAAGCTCACCCCGGCGATAAAGAAAGAGTTTATATGAGGATTCAGGATTTAGGAATCATGCGTCAGGATATAAAACTATAAAAAAATTGCAGGATGGAGTATTTTCCGTCCCGCAATCTTTTTATTAATTTGAAAGCCCCGCCGTTTTTCTTAATACATCCCTCGCCATATCCGCCGTAATCTCAGCTCCGTCTTTAATTCCAAAAAATTCAGTTTCTTCAGGGGTGAGAATGCCCGGATCGTCCAATTTCGCGGCTATCCTCAGCAGTTTCCGCGCAAATTCCGGGGACGGCTCGGCGGGGACGATGGGCTTGCCCGGCGCAGACGGTTTAAAATCCCCGAAACCGCTGACGGAGACCTGTTTCTGCCCGGTTTCTTTATTTTGCTTCCAATACGATTTATCCGGGCGGGCGTCAACGTGGGAAAAAGTATCGTATAGGCCTATGCCGTTAAATCTGCCTTGTGAAAATCGGCATATAGTCAAGGGGTTAACGCCTTTCACGGCAATATCGGCGGCGGTGCCGCAAAGGTGCCGGCTGTTCGACGCTCCTCCCACCTTTTTATTGTATGCGGCGGTGCGGTATGCGGAATTGATATTTACCGGAACCCCGAAACAGTCCCGCATGGCCTGTAATTTTTGAACAAGCGCGTCGTCGATAAGAATCTTGTCGTTGCCGTCCCTGCATCTGAATTCTTTCACCTGGAAATTCTTTGATAAATAAGTATTCCCGTCTTTTTTTAAAGAATATTCTTTTGCTGGCATTTTTTTATCCTCCATATATTTATTACCCGCTCCAAACCCCGTACTGGTTTTTTACAAACACGGTAATGACGTAGTCCCCGTCGTCAACGAGGTGGTGGTAGTAGACGTCCTGCGCCTTCTGCGCCCCCGCCGCGACGTTTTCGGATGCCGAATGCAGCAGCTCGCCCACGCCCTGCCCCGTGGGGCCGCCCGGCAGGGTTTTCCGTATTTCGGCCTGCACATAGCCCATATCCGCCGACCATGCGGCGGTGGACAGCTCGAACCCCGGCCTGTCGGATATCCGCGCCCGGGACAGGGACTGGGTGACTATGGGGCGGACGGGTACGGCTATAACGCCCAGCGTTATGCTGCTGTTAAGCGTTACCTGCCTCGAATACTGCGCGGGGTCCTGGAATGCCGTTACCGTCTCATTGCCTATCATTACGCTTTCGAGGATATGCCCGGCGCCCGCCTTGAATGTGAACGTCTCAGAGCTGCCCTTGTTGTAATTGCCCGCGCCGGGGGATATGCTGCCGTTCGTCACGGGGCTGTGCGTGACCGTCACCGTTTCGGACACCGTTACCGCGCACGTTGCCGTGACGCCGCTGTCCGCTTTCGCCGTTATCGTGGCCGCGCCCTGCCCCACGGGGCTTACTATCCCCGCGCCCGTGACCGTTGCGACGGAGGCGTTCGAGCTTGACCATGCTATGGCGTCGGTCGTGTCGGAAGGCGTCTTTGTCAGCGCGAGCTGCACGGGGCCGCCGCCCACGCTCATAGACAGGGAAGGGGGGTCGATGCCCAATGCCGACGCGGGTACCGTATACGTCACCGTCATGTACACCCGGAATATGCGGTGCCTGTCCTGTACGATTGAGCGGTGCTGCGCCCAGAAAAGGAGCCTGACGGGGGTATTGAAGTCCGCGCGTCCCAAAAGGGCCGTGTCTATGTTCTCCTCCCACGCCTGTTTGTCCGTGGTGTTGTTTGAAGAATACACGCTTGTGTAGCTCCCGCCGCGCACCGCCTGGATGGTGTAGTTGCACCGTGCGGCGGTCAGCGACCCCGCCGCCGCGAAGCGGTAATAGAAGCGCACGTTTGATATCACAGCCCCGGCGGGCAGGGCAGAAGCGTCAAAGCTTATCGCCGCCCCCGAATAATTGTTGTTGGTCATGTTCGCCGTCGTCTGCGCGTATGTGTTGTCCTCTATTTTTGCGTTGCCCGTGTCCTGGTACTGCGTATAGGTCGAATGCGCCGCCCACGCCGAGAATTCGTATGTTTTTGTAGCCATTGCCTACACGCTCCATCCGTTCCCGTCCATGACGAACACTTTCACGATGTGCGCCCCGTCGGAGCCGCCCGCCGCAGTTTTGAGGTCCGTGCCGTTTATGACCGATTCGATGGGCGCGTTCGCGGGGTACGTGCCGTTGCCGCTCATGTTGACAGACCCCGCCGTGACGGGTATCAAAACGTTGGCCTGGTTGTCGTATTCGGCGTTTGTGCCGGGCACGAGCATGACGCGGTACGAAAGGAACGGCTTGTCGGCTATGAATGTGAACGTGCTTGTGTTCTTCGTGGGCTGCTCGGATATCCGCGAAACGTCCGGCCCGGTGATTGTTGCCGTCGGCACCGACGTGTCGAGGGTTATCGTTGCCGTTATCTCCCCCGTGGCGTTGTGTACGTCGTCGCGGAGCTTCATCCTTACCGTTTTCAGCCCGTCCCCGCCAAGCAGCACGAGGTTCTTGGTTGTCGAGAAAGTTTCCCACACGGCCTGCGATTCCGTCAGCGCGGACGGGTTCCCCGCGCCGGAGTTGAACGAAGCGTCGTATATGTCGCCGTAGAACTTCATCGTATATCCCGCCGTAGACGCGTCGGACGTGCCGACAGCGGCCGTTATGGCCGTGCTGCCCGCCGTCAGCGCCCCCCCGTTCAGTTTCAGCGTAGCGTTTTGCGGGTAGAGGGTGTCGAGGGTTAAATTGTAATAACTTGCCATTAATTCTTTTCCTTTCTTTTTGTAGGGGACGACGCGGACGTAATCCGTGACGCACGGGAACGTCCCCTACGTTTCTTGCGAAGTGTCCAAAATAAGATAAAAATAAGCCCTGCCGCGTTTTGACCGATTATAAATTGTTTCCCCGGCGGCTAAAACTTCCGATATTTCAATCGGGTATAATTCTTCTTCCTGATATTCTATAACATTTCCCATAAGCCTCCTCCAAAAAATTAATTATTCTTCTTTAATAAAATACAGGGTTTCAATATCGTTTCGCTCCCCCGGGGACAATTCGTTATATTCCGCCCGCGTGCCTATCCAGACGTTCATGCCCATATATGAATGGCCCGCCGAAAATGGCGTAAAAAAATTTACGTCATAAGCTCCGCTTCCCTCCGTCATTTCGACGCCGTATACCGTTTCCGTCATATCGCTTCACTCCCCAAGAATTTATAGATATCCGTTTCGATGATTTTGCTGACCCGCGCCGTCCCGTCCTTGTTCCGCCAGTGCCATTGCATTGACAAAACCTCTCCGCCGCCGAATTTCAGCGTGTCCTCCTGCGAAAAAAACACCGCGATCTTGTCCGCGCCGAGGAATTCCATATCCCCGCCGCCTTTGATTTTCGTCAGCTTTGCCCCGCTTTCGTCCCCCGCGACATAAAGCCGGATGTCCTCGACCTCCTCAAACTCAATGCCGCCCGGGAATTTAAAAATGCATTTAGCCGTAGCCCCGCGTTCCATGCCCACTCTCCTTAATGTTTAAATTTTGATATTCCTATAATTATTATAGCTCAAATGTTCGTCTGACGACTGACATATTTTTTTAACTCTCCATTATATCCGCATCCCCCGTTCTAAACTGAAAACCCTCCTCGCGTCGTTCAGCCAGCGGTAAACCTGCCGTTCCGACGCGGGGATTTCCATGCTTGCCTTTACGACCCGCCTTGATATCTCCCCTTTGCCAAAAACCCTGCCCGGATCGTCAAAATACACGGTTCTGACGGCTTCCAGCACTTCCGGCTTGTTTTCCAATGCCCGCAATGTTTTTTGCACGGCCATTATGTCGCTGATTTCGGCTTCTTTAAGCGTTTCGCGCTCCGAGCGGCCCGTTTCCGCGTAATACGCGAACGCCGCCGTCACATAATCCCTTGTGTGGTCTTTTTTCATGGCAGAAATCTCAATCCTTTCCGTTTATTGCATAATGAACTCTCGCCCGCCCCAAGAGTTGCAGAATTAAACCGAGAGTTCATTTTTAAAATACGGCAAATTAAGTTGACAATATTTGCTGAAATATGTATAATAATAAGGAATGTTAATTAGCATGGGGGAAATATTATGTCAGAGATATATTCGGAAAGCCTGCAGAAGCCTTTCGCCGCGCAGACGGGCAGGACCTTTAAGGATTTGTGGGAAATAAGCGTCACCCGCGTCAACGAAACCGCCGAAAACAAACGCGCCCGGCGGGAGGAAAATATGAAGCGGTTTATTGACGAAGTCACCGTCAATGCCGAGGAGATCCCGGTTGAAAACCGCATAGCCCCAAAGGACTTCTACGTTGACCCGATTTTGAAGGAAGCGGAAAACTATCTTGAGATCGACGAACACCGCCATATGTTCGCGGCAATGCTTGCGAAAAGCATGGATAAACGATATTTAAACGATTTCAGGCTTTCTTTTGTTGACATAATCAAACAGCTGACACCGCGGGACGCCGAAAATCTGGCGAATATCGCGAAAAACAAGCGGGACAACAAAATATACAACATCGAGCTGTTCGACGAAGCCCAAAGCCCCGCCCCCGCTTATAAATATGAGGGCGTTTATATAGGGAAAAAGGCAAATTTCGACCTTGATTCCCAGATTTTATCGCTAAACGCGCTTAAAAGCCTGGGGCTGATGATATATAACATAGGGGCTGAAAAATTTATGGCCTCATGCAACCGCGAATATAACCTTGACTCCATTTTCCTTCAAAAATATAACGACGCCGATATCGGCTATATAATAAACCACATCCCGTATGAAATTTCGTTCAATTTCACGCTGAAATTCGTCAGGGGGCTGATATTTTTGACGCCTCTGGGAAATTCTTTTGTAAAGGTATGCCTTTAGGGATTAGGGGCTAGAATAGGTATTATATTAAAAACACGCTATATAAATAGGTTTACTATTAGTATAGCGTGTTTTTTTATTTTTGTCAATAGATTTTTTATTATATTTTAAATTTACTCTTGATTTTTACGAGGCTTTCTATTATAATAAGGGTAAAGGGGATATACGAATGAACAGAATAAAAGAATTGAGGAAGCAAAACAATTTGAGCCAGGGGAAGCTGGCGAAGTTGCTGAAAATCCATCAGACCGCCGTAAGCCAGTGGGAAACGGGCAGGACTTCGCCCGAAAAAAAACTTGCCAATAAAATGGCGGGGATGTTCGGCGTTTCCATAGGCTATATTTTAGGGTATAATGAAAACGTTTACGGTTTCGGCAATATAATACCGATCGAAAAAAACAAAATCCCGCTTTTGGGCGAGATAGCCTGCGGCGAGCCCCTGCTCGCCGAGGAATATTTCGAAGGCTACGTTGAAAGCGGGACGGATATCCGCGCGGATTTCGCTTTGCGCTGCAAAGGCGACAGCATGATAAACGCGCGCATACAGGACGGGGACATCGTTTTCATACGCAAGCAGCCGGATGTAGACAACGGCGAAATCGCGGCGGTGATTATCGAGGACGAGGCCACCCTGAAAAGGGTATACAAAGAGGACGGCCGCGTTATCTTAATGGCCGAAAATCAAAAATTCAAACCGTTGGTATATTCAGGGAGCGAATTGGAGCAGATCAGCATTATCGGGAAAGCCATTGCTTTTCAAAGCAATGTAATGTAAACCTTTAAATTAAAAACCGTTTTAAATCTGTTGATCCAAAACGGTTTTTTAATTTTAAAAACATTATTGCTTATTCGTCGCCGGAACCTTCTTCATTTTTGTCGTTAAAAATGGCAAGGAACTGTGCAAACAAAGCTTTAACGGTTTCAATAAAAGCTTTGAATATTTCAACAATATTGTTAAAATCAAAATCGGCAAATAAATCTCCCATGTCTCGCACCTCCTTTTATGTTTTAATGATGCAGAGAAAATTATTATTCCTCTTTAGAAAAAATACTCATGAGCCAATCGAAAAACTTTTGCACATATTCCTGAATATTATTGAAAAACTCAATAATTGTTTCCATGATATTCTCCATAACAAACATCCTCCTTTTTGCATATATTTTTGTAAAATCATAATATCATTTTATAACAGAAAATTCAATAACTTTTCACAATATTTTTTAATAATTAACCTAAATATCACACTGTTGCAACATTTGCCAAATATTAGAGTCATATCCGCAGTCGAAATCTGCCGCGTTTTCGTATCCCCTAAGCTTTTCGACCGCCATCAATGAATAATAGATAATCACTTTGTCAGGTCTCTGCCCTGGGAATGAAACAGTAAACGGGCTTCCGTTT
>WREG01000004.1 GCA_009779455.1 Oscillospiraceae bacterium | reverse complement strand
CCGTGATTTTCTTTTACTTGGCGAACGAAGGCATATCGCTGCTTGAGAACACTACGAAACTGGGGCTGCCCGTACCCGACAGGCTGAAAGACATACTGGCGCAGCTGCATGAAAAATCTAAAAATAACGAAAAGGATGATAATTATGACGATTAACAGAAAAATCTGCCCGGCGGGGCTGAAAAACAACCCCAACAAAAATCTGACGGCCATAAAACATATCACCATACATTGCACGGGCAATTATTCCGCCTCCGCCACGGCGAAAAGCCATGCGGACTATGTATACGGCGGCAGCGGCGGGGCGCAGACAAGCTGGCACTACACAATCGACGGCAAGGAGATATGGCAGCATTTCGAGGACTCCCGCTCCTGCTGGCACGCGGGGGACGGAACGGACGGGCCGGGGAACACGACCTCGATTGCTTTGGAAATCTGCGTGAACGACAAAGCGGCGTTCAAGAAGGCCTGCGAGAACGCGGCGTGGCTGACGGCGGGGCTCCTGAAAAAGCACGGACTCGGCGTTGACAAAATCGTGCAGCACAACAACTGGAGCGGCAAGAACTGCCCCGCAGAGCTCCGCAGCGGGGCTTGGGGCGTCACGTGGGCGGGTTTCCTTGAAATGGTCAAGAAGGAGCTCGCGCCTGTTCCCGTTCCCGCGCCTTCCAATACGGCCCCGGTTGCGCCTTCAACCCCGGCACCCCCCGCCCCCGCCGTCGGGATGTACCGCGTCCGCAAGACATGGGCCGACGCCGCCTCGCAGAAAGGCGCGTTCATTTTATTGGCCAACGCCAAAAAGTGCGCCGACGAAAACCCCGGCTTTTCCGTGTTCGATTCAAAAGGCGCGGCGGTGTATTCGGGTAAGACCTCCGCTCCGGCGGTTAACAATCCTTCGCAACCGCCGTCGTCGTCAGTACCGCCCGCTTCGTCTTCCACGCCCCCGTCCGACGTTATCAAAGAAGGCTCTCTCGTCACGATCAAGCCCGGAACGAAAAGCTACTATCCGGGCGGCCCGAAAATCCCCGCATGGGTGATTTCCGATTTCAGCCACCGCGTCACGCAGGTCACCCTCAACGGCAAGCCCGTGGCCAAGGGCGGGAAGGCCTGCGTTCTGCTCGGAAAAAAGGCAAGCAAAAAGACCGGGAAAGAGAGCGCGGGGGTCAACACTTGGGTGGACAAGGATTCGCTCAAAATGGCCTGATAAACCTATAAAATCAACATATTTTTGGGCGGCCATTAATTTGGCCGCCCCATATTTTTTTCTGAGGAGGAATCCGCGTGACCGATACGCAAAAACAGAAGATAGCGCGTTTGCGGGGCGAAGGCAAAAGCAGCCCGGCAATCGCCGCCGCCCTTGATATATCCGTCAATACGGTAAAGTCCTATTGCCGCCGCAAGGGGCTTGGCGAAGTTAAAGCTCAAACCCGGCTCTGCGCCCATTGCGGGGCGGAGCTTGCGGGCCCGGCGAAAACCAAACCGAAAAAATTCTGCTCGGACAGATGCCGCGCCGCATGGTGGGGCGCGCACCCGGAAAAATTGAGACCCGGCAAGGTCCATGCCGTGGACTGCGCCCATTGCGGCGCTGCCTTTCATTCAAGCGTCAGCGCAAACAGGAAATATTGCTCCCATGAGTGCTATATCACCCAGCGTTTCAAAGGCGGTGGCGCGGCTTGAATCCCGAGCAGTTTAACCGCGAAAAACGCTACCAGGCGGCCATGTCCGTCGCCCGTCGGATGCTTTCGGCGGGGGCTCTAACCCCCGGTGACATGATTGTGATTGATACCAAGCTAAAGGAGAAATACAAGCCTCTTTTCGGCAGTCTGTCCCTTGATATATATAGGGTTCAGAGTTAATATAGCTCCTAAAAGGAGGGTCACGATGGAACGGATTATAAAGAAAATTGACGCGGCTGAGTTTGCTATACCCCGAAGAATCCCAACCGCCGCCTACGCAAGAGTGTCAAGCGGGAAAGATGAAATGCTCCATTCGCTCGCATCGCAGGTCAGCTATTACAGCGGCTATATCCAAAAACACAATGAATGGGAGTATATGGGCGTTTACGCGGACGAGGCCCTGACGGGGACAAAGGAAAGCCGCCCGGAGTTTCAGCGGCTGCTGGCGGACTGCCGCGCGGGGAAGGTAAAACAGATCATAACGAAATCCATATCAAGGCTCGCAAGGAACACGGTCACGCTCCTTGAAACCGTGAGGGAGCTAAAGGAACTGGGCGTGGACGTGTATTTCCAACGCGAGGATATCCATAGCATGAGCGGGGACGGGGAGCTGTTGCTTACCGTCCTCGCTTCTTTCGCGCAGGAGGAGTCGCTTTCCGTTTCCGAAAATTGCAAGTGGCGTATTAAAAAGCGCATGGAGGCCGGGGAGCCTGTGGGCTTCGTCGGGATGTACGGATATGATTATAGTAACGGCGAGATTGTTATAAACGAGGGACAGGCCGGTATTGTGCGCCAGATTTTTGAGTGGTATATCAAAGACGGTATGGGCCGTTCTAAAATCGCCAAGACGCTGAATGAACAATGGATACCAGCATATACGGGCGGGCAATGGGGCCTAACCGCCGTGGACAGCCTGCTCCAAAACGAAAAGGTCACGGGCAACGCGTTTCTGCAAAAAAGGTTCACTGCCGACCATATCACAAAAAAACAGCTGCGCAACAACGGCGAGGAGCCCCGCTGGTATTCGGAAAGGACGCACCCGGCCATCATTGGCATGGAGACCTTTGAACTGGCCCAGGGCATACGGCGGGAACGGGCGGCGAAAGCGAATGTTTCCGATACGGGCAAGAACAGATACCCTTTTTCCGGCAAAATAATATGCGGATGCTGCGGGAAGAAATACAAGCGCAAGCCGGGGGCAGGGAGGACGCACTGGAACTGCATGACCTACCTGCAGGAGGGCAAGGCGGCCTGCCCCGCCAAGCAGGTGCCGGAAGAGACATTGGAGACGGTGGCGGCGGAAGTTCTGGAGCTTCCCGCTTTTGACGAAAAAATATTTAATGATAATATATCTGTGATACGGATACCGGGCAATAACCGCCTGGTATTTGTTTTTTGTGACGGAAAAACGGATGAGCGCGTTTGGAAAGACCGCCCCCGCAGCGAGGGCTGGACCGAGGAAAAACGCGAGGCGGCGCGGCAGAAGACGCTCGCCATAAATGAGGGGAGGAGAATATTAGCATGAACGCTGAGCCGAAAGTCACGATGTTCCCGGCGACGATAAATTACAGGAACAACAACGTCGCGGCCGCCCGGAAACGTAGGACGGCAGGGTACGCGCGGGTTTCCACGGACAAAGACGAGCAGGAGTCCAGTTTCGAGGCCCAGGTCGACTATTACACAGACTATATCAAAAAGCGTGACGATTATGAGTTTATCGAAATATACACGGACGAGGGCCTGAGCGCCACCTCCACCGCCAAGCGTGAGGGCTTCAAAAGGATGATTGCCGACGCCCTTGACGGCAGGCTGGATTTGATCATTACGAAATCGGTCTCGAGGTTCGCGAGGAACACGGTCGACACGCTGACTACCGTCAGAAAGCTCAAGGAAAAAGGCGTGGAGGTATATTTTCAGAAAGAAAATATTTATACTATGGATTCCAAGGGAGAACTGCTCATAACTATAATGAGCAGCCTGGCGCAGGAGGAGTCCAGGTCTATTTCCGAGAACGTCACATGGGGGCAGCGGAAGCGCATGGCTGACGGCAAGATCAGCCTCCCGTACAGCCAATTTCTCGGGTACAAAAAGGGAAAGAACGATTTACCCGAAATTGTGGAAGAGGAGGCCGTGACAGTCAGGTTCATATACCGCCTGTTCCTTGAGGGCAAAACGCCCCACGGAATCGCGGCGCGTCTCACCACCGAGAGCATCCCGACCCCGTCGGGGAAGGAACGCTGGCTGCAGGGGACGGTCAAATCCATATTATCAAACGAGAAATATATGGGATGCGCCTTGCTGCAGAAGGGCTACACGGAAGACTTCCTTACGAAGAAACGGCGCAAAAATAACGGCGAGATGCCTCAGTTTTGGGTAGACAACAGCCATCCGGCTATTATCGAGCCTGAGGTTTTCGAGATGGTGCAGGCCGAGATAAAACGCCGGGCGGGGCAGAAGGGGCGGCACAGCGGCGTGGGCTTTTTCGCCGGGCGCATCGTCTGCGGCAGTTGCAAATCGTTTTACGGCGCGAAGGTCTGGCATTCGACCGACAAGTACCGCAGGGTTATATGGCGGTGCAACCATAAATATAGCAACGGCGATAAATGTTCCACGCCGCATCTGAGCGAGGATGAGATAAAAGGGTTGTTCGTGACGGCTTTCAATAAGCTCTATGCCGACAAAACGTGGTTGAAAGAAGATTATGAGGATATAATCGCCGCTGTCACGGATACCGCCGGGCTTGATGAAAAGGCGGCGGCTCTTTCGGGTGAGCTTGAGATTGTCAAGGAGCTTATACACAAGAACGTGACCGAAAATGCTCACACGGCTCAAAATCAAGACGATTACAATCAGCGGCATGAGGTTTTGGCCGCACGGTATAAATCTCTCAAAGGGCAGCTTGAAAGCGTAGACGAAGAAATACAGGCCCGGAAAATAAAGCGCGAGAGCATAGGCCGATTTATCGCGAGCCTCAACAAGCGAGGAGGGCTTATACAAGATTTCGATGAGCCGCTTTGGCATTCCACGGTGGATTTCGCCACAATCCATGCCGACGGTTCCGCGGTTTTCACTTTTAAGGACGGGGTGGAAATAACAGCATAATATTTATAATGAGCGGCTTGCCTGAAAATGGCGGGCCGTTTTTTTTATTTCGGCCTTAATTTTATCTTATTTTAAACCCGGTAAAATGTCTGCGTTTTTAGCATGAATCCCTTGGTATATATGCGCTTTGCCGGGGTGCAAACAGCCGTTTGCGGGTGCATACGGGTGCGCCGTTTTTTGGGGCTCGGCGTTTTTGAGTAAAGCGGCAGTCGAAGAGCAAAAACCGGGGGTGCATATTTCAGGGTGTTTTTCGGCTTATTTCAAAAGCGTATAGCCCATAAGCCCAATGAAATCAAAGGTTTTACGGCTTCGTCAAACAACAAACCCGCCCCTTCGCGGAACGGATTTATTGTATCAAAATCGATTGATTACTATGGTGGAGATGGCGGTAATCGAAACCGCGTCCGAAAACTCATTCCCGAAACCTTCTACGAGCGTAGCCGTTCTACTGAAATTCCCGCGCTGTGCCGCCGGACGGCAGGCTGCACAGCTTGGTAGCCCCTTTATGCGTGACAGGCTAAGAAGGCGATCCCCTGTTCACGTTCACCGCTACATGACGCCCCGCTTCCGGGCCGCGGTACCCCCGGAGGGGACGGCCGCTTAATTAATTAAGCGGCTTTTAAAGTTAAATTGTTGTCGTTTATTTCTAAACTTGCGGGTTTTATAGAGGAGAACCCCGCGCCTCTGCTCGCTTATCGCGGTTCAAAATCCCCGTCGAAATCCTTTCATCCCCTAATTTAGATTTTAGACTTTAGACAGTAGATTGTAGACCCTATACAGATAGTATGTTCGCTGTTTTTAGTTTTAACCGCATACGTTAGCCTTTGAAGCTTCTTTCGATGTCCCGTGTCGCGGCTTTTTGGGCGGCGGCTTCGCGTTTGTCGTATAGTTTTTTGCCTTTGCATAGTCCTATTTCGAGTTTTACTTTTCCCTTTTTGAAATACGCCGACAGGGGGATTATAGCGTATCCCTGCTGTTTTGTCAAGCCGTAAAGTTTTGCCGTTTCCTTTTTGTGCATCAGGAGCCGCTTCACCCGCAGGGGTTCGCGGTTGAAGATGTTGCCGTGCTCGTAGGGAGAGATATGCATATTGTTCACAAACATCTCGCCGTTCACGACGGAGCACCACGAGTCTTTGAAGTTGAGCTTGCCCTGCCGGATGGACTTGACCTCCGTGCCGAACAGCTCGATGCCCGCCTCGTAGCTTTCGATGACGAAATAGTCGTGGGAGGCTTTTTTATTTTTCGCTATTGTTTTTATATCAGTATTTTTGTCCATGTTTACTTTTCATCGCCATTGCCCATGCTTCTTTTTCCAAAGGAATCAAATCCGGGTTGGCATATTAGTGCAATATGCCGATTAAGTTATTAACCGGTTTTTTTTGCTTTTAACGTGTTCTTCCGTCGGCAATACGATCACTTCCACCTTGCGGTTGCGTAAATGCCGCGGAAGCTGGAGTTTATCCAATAATTCGCTGTCAACAATTTGTCTTACATATTCCATAAAAATCTCCCCATCCTAGTGTTTTTATGCAAAATCTTAATAACCCCAATAATCCAATGCCCCTTCAATTATGTTTATTAAATCCGCGTTCCGCAATGGTGCCTTTTGATTTGATGAGAGCAGCTGCAACGGGTTGATTAAATCCCTGAACAGGGAAAGCTCGAACCAATTGCCGGGAAGCTTTCGGTTTGCGTATGTATTATAAACCTGCTCAAATAATTCAATGTGAGCGTCGCTAAAAAACCGGCGGTATCTAAAAAACTGGCCTATATCAGCTAAAGTATGCCCCCGCCACGCGCTTTCCCAGTCAACAAAAAACACTTGGCTATGTTCGTCAGCAAGCATATTCGCGGGCCGGAAGTCGCAATGGATAAATGACTTATAGCTATTGATTTCAGATATGAATTTTTGTTTGTCTGAAACCAGCCGCCGTAACCTTTCGCGCATTTTTTCGCCTATTAAAGCTCTTGCCGTTCCATCGTCTAAAAAACAATCGTACCACAATTCATAGGGCGGCACGTCAAATGCCGCGAGCCCGGCTGTTTCTTCCTTTGGGATATTGTGTATGGCAGCGGCGGCCTTCGCGACTTGCCCCAGTAAAGGATATTCACATTGGCCGTTTTCAATAATAAGCTTTTGCAAAGAAACGCCGTCAATATATTCGTATATAAAAATCTCCGCGTATTCCTTCGTGGTGTGAAACAATAGGCTCGGGACGTTTATTTTGTCGTGTACCAATTCAAAAGCGATTTTTTCGTTATTAAGGCCGCCTGTCTTAACAAACCTTAATAAGAATTTGCCTTTATTTGTGTTAACGGCAAAATTGCTGTTTTGGCATCCAAGCCGTATCGCGTTAAAATCCGTGACAGCCAGCGTATTGTCGAATTCGGCAAATATGCTTTTTAGTTCGCCGGGCTTAATATCAATAATTGGGATATAACGTTCCCAGTTTAAATCCAGCAAATTATTTGCTCCAGTCTGCGTTGTATATAAACTTTCTAAACACTAACCACTGATCACTAACCGCTACATCTGCTCCGGCGCGTCGATTTTCAATATCCCCAGCACATTCTTCATCGTCTGCCGCACGGCGGAGCAAAGGGTTATCCTCGCGCCCCTTAAAGCTTCGTCCTCAGTATCAACACGGCACTGGTTGTAGAATTTATGGAACAGTGCCGCCAGTTCCATCGCGTATTTCGTGATTTTCGAAGGGTTGCGTGTTTTCGCCGCCGTTTCTATCTCGCCAGTCAATGAAGCGATATGTTTTATCAGCTCTTTTTCTTCCGTGCTGTCCAATAATTTAAGGTTTTCGGCGTTTACAGCCTCCGTGTCGATATTTTTCTCGTTCAGCTTCTTTAAAATGCTGCAAATCCGCGCTTGGGCGTACTGGCAGTAGTATACGGGGTTTTCGGAGGATTTTTCAACGGCAAGGTCGAGGTCGAAATCGCAGTGGGTGTTCGCCTCCCTGTAATTGAAGAAAAACCGCGCCGCGTCCACGGACACCTCGTCCAAAAGCGTGACAAGGGTTATAGCCTTGCCCGAGCGCTTTGAAAGCTTTATGGTTTCGCTGCCGCTTACGAGGTTGACCATCTGCATCAGGACAATTTCAAGCCTGCCCTTTGCTATAAAAGCCTCTACGGTAGGGTTCAAACGAAGGCTGTGCCCGTGGTGGTCGGCACCCAGCACGTCAATCGCCACATCAAACCCGCGCTCGACGAGCTTATTGTAATGATACGCTATGTCGGGCACGATATATGTCGGAATACCGTTGGAACGGATCAAAACGAAATCTTTTTCGCATCCGAATTCCGTCGCCTTGAACCAAAGGGCCCCCTCATTTTCGTAAGTATAAACGCTTTCCTTTAAAATGGCCAATATTTTATCGACCGCGCCGCTTTTATATAAGGAGCTTTCCAAAAACCATGTATCGTATTTTATGCGGTATTTCAGCAAATCGGTTTCAAGGGCCGCCATATTGAGCGGCAGGGCATAATCCACAAGGGCTTCCCGCCTTTCGCTTTGTTCCGCTTCGACATATTTATCGCCGTGAACGTCCGCGAAATTTTTGGCGTGATCCGCTATATCCTGCCCATGGTACGCGTCCTCGGGCATCTCCACGCCGTCTTTGTAAAGCTGGAGGTAGCGCGTTTCAAGGGACAGGGCGAATTTTTCGATCTGGTTGCCCGCGTCGTTGACGTAAAATTCCCGCTCGACATAATAGCCCGCCCAAGACATCACCTCGGCCAGACAGTCCCCCAGCGCCCCGCCCCGTGCGTTGCCTATGTGCATAGGCCCGGTGGGGTTCGCCGAAACGAACTCGACCAGCGCTTTTTTTCCTTCCCCGAATGCGCTTTTGCCGTAATCCCCCGCTTTTTCGCATACGTCAAGGAGGATATCGGAATAATACCCCGGATTCAGGAAAAAGTTGATGAACCCCGCCCCGGCAGTCTCGCATCTTTCAAAATAAGTGCCGCCGAGGTTCATGTTTTCGATTAAAACCCCCGCGATTTTTGCAGGGGCCATGCGGAAAGCCCTCGCCGACGCCATTGCGGCATTGGTTGAAAAATCCCCGAATTTGCTGTCGGGGGGGATTTCGATATTGAATTCCGGGATTTCCGCGCCCGGCAAATCGCCTTTTTTAATTGCCGTTTCGGCGGCGGATTTTATTATGGTTTTCATTTGGTTGTGCGCGGTTGTTACAATGCAGCTCATTTGTTGCTTCCTTTCAAGATTCCCACAAATCCGGGTCAATAAAAAAGTAAAAATAATTATAGCCGTACAATGAATCTTCATCTTTATTGGAATATGCGGGGTTTACACTATATATCATATGTTTGCTTTCTAAAACATCTTCAGACGATATTTTTTTAATCCCTTTTGACGACACAGTATAATAATCCGTCAAATTTTCATCTATATATGTCTCGTTAATTTCGCTTTCATAACGAATATCGTATCTATTCGGTTGCCCCGGCGTATTTTCGAAAATATAATCCCAAGGAATAAACGACAAACTTTTCAGGAAGTCGAAAAATAATTTATTGTCAATTTCTAAAAGATTTTTTTTGTTTAATAAGAACAAATAATCGCTATACGCAAACGAACTGTAAGAATAAGATTTTTCCATTCCTAAAAAAATTTTTTTATAATATATATCGCATATCAACATGGATTTATCGTTAGAATCCACATAAAACGTCATGGTTTGAGGCGTGGCATAAAGCTTGCCGTCAGCCGGTTTAACTGTGTCCGCGATACCGGCATATAGGCCTTCTATGTCAAGTTCCGTGTAATTTAATATATAAGGTATTCCTATAATTTTTTGCCCACAACCGTTTAATAGGGTTGCTATTAATAATATAATGGTTAAACCGCAAAACAATCTTTTCATTTTATGCAACCTTTAATATTTTAATTTTTATTCTGCATTAAATTCGCCATTAATTTTTCAGCAGAAGCAAATGAAACACAATTCCCGTTTTCTATTTCATGTTCAGCATTTTTTATAGAGATTATGTCATCCGGCGAATAATAATCAAATTCTTTCGTGTTCTTTATCGAATCATGCGAAAAGTCATATTTCATATTTTATTTAAACCCCTGTCGACCCAAACCCGCCTTCGCCCCGCACCGTATCCCCAAGGCTGTCCGCTTCAACGATTTCGCAATCCGGCACAGGCATCACGCACATCTGGGCTATCCTCTCGCCGGGGTTTACAGTAAAATCCGCGTCAAAGTGGTTGAAAAGCCCCGCGATGACCTCGCCCCTGTAGTCGCTGTCGATCACGCCCACGCAGTTCACGGGGGTGACGCCGTGTTTGAAGGCCAGGCCGCTGCGGGCGAAAATAAAGGCTGCGTGGCCTTCAGGTACGGAAACGGCTATCCCCGTAGGGATAGGGACGCTTTTTCGCGGTTTTATGACAACAGGTTCGTCTATGCAAGCGCAAAGGTCAAACCCCGCGCTCCCCGCCGTGGCTTTTTTTGGGGTTATGGCGTTTTCAGACAACTTTTTTATTAATATATCCATATTATATAACTATCCTAAATCGGGCGGACACAAGACCTGCCAAACTGTTACAAAATGAAATTGCAAATGACGATTTGCACAAAACTTGTAGGGGACGACGCCCTCGGCGTCCCGTTTTCAGGTCAGATATCGCCGTAACACGGGACGCCGAGGGCGTCGTCCCCTACGTGATGGTTCTTTATTTTTGCATTTTAAAATCAGTTCCAAATATTATTCTGCCCCGAATTATTCCCCCCGCCGGCCTTTAGCCTGTCAGCCTCGCGCCTGTAAAAATCCCGTTCCGAGCGAGCCTTCGCGGCGTCCTCAAGGTAATCCTTTAATTGAGAGCGCAGGTTGTCGGCTGTGTCCTCGGCCTTTTTCGCCAGGTCGGCGAACTGGAGGGCCGTCAGAATCGCCGCCTGGGTCACGGAGATATGGCTGCCCGACTTCAGGATTTTAGAGAGCCGCTCGTCCAGCTGCGCGCCCAAGGATTCGACATATTCCGGCTTGTCGTCCGTATTTATGAAATAATTCGCCCCGCATATTGTAATTTTTACCGTACTTTTTTCCATGGTTATGACCATCCTTAATGCATTATATATTGCCACATATTATATTATACAATAAATAAATATTTTTATCAAGAGAAAATTTATTGATTTTTTAATCTAAAAGGGTTAAAATTGCAATATATTATTATTTAAGGATGAAATTTGTTATGTTGTTTGAAAACATCGCGGTATTGGCCCCGGATTTTTCCGTAAAAGAGAATATGTTTATAGGCGTAAAAGGCGACAGGATTGAATATGCCTGCGAAACCG
The DNA here is from genome assembly GCA_009779455.1 of Oscillospiraceae bacterium. Taxonomy (GTDB): domain Bacteria; phylum Bacillota; class Clostridia; order Oscillospirales; family Acutalibacteraceae; genus WREG01. The sequence continues at coordinate 10,630 of WREG01000004.1, read as the reverse complement.
CGCCCGCCAGAGATTACGGCGAAAAATACATCGGGAAAAACAAACTTTTGATGAGCGGGCTTTTCAACGCCCACAGCCACGCCGCCATGACATTGCTGCGCGGCTACGCGGAAAACCTGACCCTTGACAGATGGCTCAACGAAAGGGTCTTCCCCTTCGAGGCAAAACTCACCGGGGAGGACATCTACAACGGCACAATGCTGGGTATAGCTGAAATGCTCCGTTTCGGCACGGTTTCTTATTCCGATATGTATATGCAGGGCGAATATATGGTGAAAGCAGCAGCGGAAAGCGGGATAAAAAGCAATATCAGCGTTTCCTGCGTCTGCTTCGACGGCAGTTCCTATTATGACCTGCCCTGCTACGCGGAATTCGACAGCCTTTTCAAAAATTACCGCAACAGCGAAAACGGGCGCATAAAAATCGACCTCTGCGTACACGGGGAGTACACGTCCACCGAGCGGGTCGTCCGTGAAGCCGCGGCGGCCGCCCTGGAGCGCGGGGCGAACGCGCATATACATCTTTCAGAGACGGAAAAAGAGCATAATGACTGTAAAATGAGGCATAAAAAAACGCCCGCTGAGTATTTCCTCGATTGCGGGCTGTTTGAGAGCAATGCCACGGCGGCGCACTGCGTTTATGTTGAGGATAATGACATTGAGATACTGAAAGCGAAGAATGTGTCCGTCGCGGCGAACCCGTCGAGCAATATGAAGCTCGCAAGCGGCTTTCTGCCCCTGCCAAAACTTCTCGAAAAAGGGGTAAACGTGTGCATAGGCACCGACGGCGCGGCCAGCGGCAACAATTTGAACGGCTTCCGCAGCCTTTACCTGTTTTCGCTCCTTTCAAAAGGCGCTTTCCGCGACCCCGCCGCCGTCACCCCCGCCGAAGCCCTGCGGGCGGCGACCATAAACGGCGCGATGGCCCAAGGGAGGGCTGACAGCGGGGCAATACAGCAGGGCATGAAAGCGGATTTGATTGTCCTTGACGTAGACAAGCCCCACATGCGGCCAAAAACCGATATGGTTAACAACCTTGTCTATGCCGCCGAGGGGAGCGACGTTGTTATGACAATGGTTGACGGGAAAGTTCTTTATAAGGACGGGGGATACACTACGATTGATATTGAGAAGGTGAAATATGAAGCCATAAAATCCTCTAATCGGATTATCAGAGAATTATAAAATGCTCGGATATGGAAAATGTAAGGGACGATGAGAGCATCGTCCCCTACTAAAACAAGCTGCTAAAGAATTGCCATATGCGGCAGAAGAAACAAGCTATGAGGTCAATAAAAGAGTTTGAATGCCTATGTTCATTACAGCAGCCGCAGATAATAATGTGGCCGCAGAAATCGCAATAACCGTCACCATCGGCGTCAATATTTTTATGGCAGGCGCCAAAGGGCGGCACGCAATCGCATATGCATCTTTCGTCGCATCCGACGCAGTCTCTGCATTTGCACGAGCATTCGCAGTCAGGGGGAGCCGCCATCGCGGCAATACCGGCAAGAGATGCGAGCATAAGGGCGGATAATAAAACCGCAAGTAATTTTTTCATGTTATTTTCAATTCCTTCCAAATTTTTTTGAGAGATAAACTCTCTCTATATTTTATATTGTAAAGCTTGACAAGTAAAGGCTTTTGTGGAATTATATAATAATATATCCCATTTTTTTTTTCAGGAGATGATAAAATGAAAATAATTGACAGTTTAGAAATTTTATTAAATTTATTCGATTATAAAACAATCCCGGACGAAAACGGGAATGAATTCGTCGTTTATAAAAACAGCCGGGTTGATTTTATTGAAAATATTGAGGATAAAACGGCTTTTGAAGCAGTTGAAAACCATGTACATATTTTAAACAATGTTAAAAAGAATGAATTTGAGCGATTGTTTCCAGTCGCTGAAAATTTAGTGAAAGCGTTGCTAAACAATTTAAAATCCCGCTTCCCCGAAAAATCTTTTTGCGTTTTCGCGACAATCGAACTTCACGAATCTTTTATTATCCGCTTTCACCAAAAATGGGATAATGAAACGCCGTATTACGACCCTGCTGCGTTCGATCCGTCAAAAACAAAGGTTGTTATGTTTTTTAGTTAAATTTTAGTTTAAATTCATATTATCGAGATTATCCCAGTTAATTTCATTTGCTTTATAATATTCGCCGTTTTCATATTGGGCTTCCGCAATTCTTATAGCTTCTATTTCATCCTCTGCCGGTATATCGACAGGGACGAATTTTATCAATGCCGATAACCATTTAATGCTTTTAAGGGCTTGTTTTGTGTATATTAATTCCACTATTCAACGTCCCCTCAATCAATTTTAAGGCCGCTTCGTTTCATATCGTTTTTGTATATTTAATAATATCTTTGCAAAATTTATTATACAATTTTTATCCCTGTATGTCAATAAAAATTATGTTTCTTTTATAAATATTATAAATGCGGATATAAATAATCAAAAATACGCGGGTATTTTTAAAAATGCGAGCATTTAAAAAAATGCTTGTACAGCTTGTCATTATTTGGCAAGCCCTGCATAAAATTTATCAAACAAGCTTTTTATGAGGGTGATTTTGTGAAAAAATTAATATGTATTATTCTGCTCGTTTTTTTAATCCTGCCTGCTTTTTTGACCGCAGGCGCGGCCGGCGACGCGGTTGTCGTCGCGGGTGAGGCAAGCGAGAGCCTGCGCGACACTTCCATGAAGGTGACGGTAAGAGCTAAAGCGGCGCTTCTTATGGAGGCATCCACAGGCCGGGTGCTTATGGCTATGAACGAGAACGACAGGCTTTCCCCCGCGTCCGTTACGAAAATAATGTCCATGCTTTTGGTTTGCGAGGCCATCGGCAGCGGGAAAATCAGCCTGGCGGACAGGGTCCCCGCCACGCCCGAGGCCGTGTCCAAGGGCGGCTCGCAGATATGGCTGGAAGTCGGGGAGGAGATGACCGTAGAAGAGCTTTTAAAGGCCGTGGCGGTCTACAGCGCCAACGACGCCTGCACCCTTTTGGGCGAATACATAGCCGGGAGCGACGAGGGCTTCACAGCCATGATGAACGGCCGCGCAAAAGAACTGGGCATGAACAGCACGAACTTCGAGAACTGCACGGGGCTTGACGACACGGCGCCGAACCACCTCACCTCCGCGTATGACATCGCCCTTATGTCGAGGGAACTGCTGAAACACCCCTTCATAATAAAATACACAACCATATGGATGGACAGCCTGCGGGGCGGAAAGACAGAATTAGTAAATACAAACAAATTAGTCAGATTCTATAACGGGATAACAGGGCTTAAAACGGGGACGACCAACAAGGCCGGGTGCTGCCTTTCCGCCACGGCGGAGCGCAACGGGCTTTCCCTTATTTCCGTGGTATTGGGCAGCGACAGCAGCGACGACCGCTTCAACGGCGCGAAGGCTATGCTGGACTGGGGTTTCGCCAATTATGAGGTGGTAATGCCGGAGCTTGACATGAGGCTTGTCACCCCCGTGAAGGTTCTGCACGGCCTTGAACAGGAGGTCATGCCGCAAGTGCCCGGTTTTATGCCCGTATTGACGAAAAAAGGCTCGAAAAACAATATCAGCGGCAATGTTTCCCTTGTGACGGACGTTGAGGCCCCCGTGGTCGAGGGGCAGGTGCTGGGCAAAATCAGTTTTTATCTCAATGAAGAACTTCTGAGCGAATATAACCTCGTTTCGGGCAAAAATATTGAAAAAATGACGTTTGGGAAGGCGTTTATGCGGCAGTTTAGGGCATTCGGGGCAAATTAGGGTTTAGGGTTTCAGGATATAGGGTTTGATGTATAATTACAGGGGGCGGTTTTTTGCGCGCACAATATATAAACGCGTTCCGCCCATATATTCTATAACATTTTTTCCGGTTTCGCGGCGTATCTCATACCAATCTCCGATTAAAAGCGTTGTTAGATTTGCGAGGATATTTTTCGCCTGTCTAAGTCATTCGACGCAAGCGGGCTTTCGCCCTCCGAGGAGAATGGCAACGACAGACGTAAAATAGACCGCAAAGATACAATACTTTTATTTGGAGATTGGTATCAGGATTTTGCGGGCGGTGGAAGCGTCCGGATTGCCGTCACGCCCGTGCATATCAAACCGGGTTTTTTGGCTTAAGCTCATTAATTTACTTTTTATGAATTAAAATAAGGAAAATATGTTGACTTTAGAACAAATCTATGATATTATTATTTCTATTCATCGTTCCGCTCGGGCGCATATTGTATAATTTGAGGAACGAATAAAAAGGGAGGAAAAAAAGGAATGCCGACAAAAAATCAAAACTTGCTGAACTGGGCCGAAGAAACCGCCGCGCTCTGCAAGCCTGACAGGGTTTGCTGGTGCGACGGCTCACAGCAGGAATACGACAACTTATTGCGGGAAATGGTTGACGCGGGAATGGCTATCCCGTTAAACCGGGAGAAACGGCCCGGATGCTACCTTTTCAGAAGCCACCCGTCCGATGTGGCGCGGGTTGAGAACAGGACGTTTGTCGCGTCAAAAAACCGGGAAGACGCAGGGCCGACGTGCAATTGGATCGACCCTGACGAATTGAAAGCCACTATGACGGTTCTTTACGACGGCTGCATGAAAGGGAGAACTATGTACGTTATTCCTTTCTCAATGGGCCCTATAGGCTCCCCTATATCAAAAATAGGCGTGGAAATCACAGACAGCCCCTATGTTGTGGTAAACATGAAAATAATGACACGGATAGGGACGGCGGTCCTTGACGCCCTCGGCGACGGGGAATTCGTAAAATGCCTGCATTCGGTAGGCAAGCCGCTGGAACCGGGAGAAAAGGACGTATCATGGCCCTGCGCCCCTTCGATCGACCAAAAATATATCAGCCATTTCCCGGAGGAAAGGATGATATGGTCATACGGCTCGGGTTACGGCGGAAACGCCCTGCTCGGCAAAAAGTGCTTTGCCCTCAGAATCGCCGGGGTTCAGGCCCGCGACGAGGGCTGGCTGGCGGAGCATATGCTTATTTTGAAAATAACGGATCCTGACGGGAAATCCGCTTATGTCTGCGGGGCTTTGCCCAGCTTCTGCGGCAAAACCAACCTCGCGATGGTCGTCCCGGCCCTTCCGGGCTGGAAGGCCGAGACTATAGGCGACGACATATCGTGGATGAAATTCGGCGAGGACGGCAGGCTTTACGCCATCAACCCCGAAGCTGGGTTCTTCGGCGTCGTCCCCGGCACCTCTATGAAATCCAATCCGAACGCAATGAAGACCATAGAAAAAAACACCATCTTTACAAACGTCGGGCTGACCGACGACGGGGACGTATGGTGGGAAGGCTGCGGAACGCCCGCACCCGCGCACCTTATCGACTGGGAGGGCAACGACTGGACGCCCGGCTGCGGCAGGACGGCCGCCCACGCCAACGCGCGCTTCACCGCCCCGGCCTGCGAATGCCCGTCCATCGCCCCCGAATGGGAAGACCCTGCGGGCGTGCCGGTTTCGGCAATCCTTATCGGCGGGCGCAGGGGGACGGCGATCCCGCTGGTAAACGAAAGCCTTGACTGGTGCCACGGCGTATTTTTAGGCTCGATAATGGGTTCCGAAACGACCGCCGCCGCCATAGGCCTCGCCGCGGGCGTGCGCCGCGACCCCTTCGCCATGCTCCCGTTTACCGGATACCATATAGGGGACTATCTGCGGCACTGGCTGGACATCGGCAAGAAAACAGACGCGTCAAAGCTGCCGGGGATATATTTCGTCAACTGGTTCCGCAAGGACGAAAACGATAAATTCATATGGCCCGGCTTCGGCGAGAACAGCCGCGTTCTCAAATGGATTCTGGAAAGGGTTTCGGGAACGGGCAAAGCCATACAAACGCCTATCGGGAACCTGCCCGCCCCCGGCGCTATAGACGCAAGCGGCCTCGACGTAAGCGAAGGCGATATGGCGGGGCTTTTAAAATTTGACAAAGAGGCATGGCGCGAGGAAATCGCGTCCATAAAAGAAAACTACAAAAGCTACGGCGGCAGGCTGCCGGAGGAACTGGGGGAAGAGCTTGCTAAGCTTGAAAACAGCTTAAAATAAGACCTGTTAATTACAAAAATAAAAAGACGGCGCGGTGATTCGCGCCGTCTTTTTGATATCTATAACTCATTCAACCGCTAGCCATTCTATATCGTTATACCGATCGTAGCTTATAAAAAATATTGTATTTTTTCCTTCCGAAATCACTTCCAACCCTGAAAAAACAGTTTTTTGTTTTTCATCGTAAAAAGCAACGCCACTAGCAGTTTGATCTGCGTAATAATATACTTTTTTCAAACCGCTGAAATATGAATTATAAAAATCCTTTACTTCTTTTTCGCTAAGAGCAGTTTTAAACTTATCACGTCCAAGCCCGGCAGAACCGACATGCCTTGTTTGTCCCGGGAGCTTTAATTTAGCAACAAAGCCATTGGGATAGGCAGTCGGTATCGTAAATTCTATTTGACTTTTTACAAAATAGAATAAAGAGATGACAGAAAGAAAGATAGAAAATAAAACAGAAAAGATAATGATGATTTTTTTCTTCATAATTTTAAACCCCGCTTATACAATTTTTTCATTCATGCGCGCTTGTGTAGGGGGCCGTTTCTTGACTGCCAGGCAATGGATTCAAAACCTCTTCTTGTAAGGTTGTTTCATTATAAATTCCCATCGCGGCGTTTTCCTCTTCCTGTCGTTTTTGTCTTTGTTTTTCTCTGAAAGCCTTGACTTTGTCGTCGTTAAACCCGGATATATCGCAAGCCGGGACATAATAGACCGCGTAATTCGTAAAGCCCTTTATTGTTTTATCCGCGCCTATATCAATGAAAAACTTATAGCATGGCACATACCAGCCATTCACGACATATGTGTTAAATTCAAGCGCACAGGCGGCGATATCTTTTTCCGTCAGCGTCTTGTTTTTTATATCGTCCCCGGATATTTCCGCAAATACTGCGGGAAAATACCCTCTCTGCTCCGTATTCATTTTGTCGAATTCGTCAAGGACTTTTTCCAAGGCTTCGTCATAAGATATTCTTGCGTAATTCCCGGCCGCTTCGGTTTTTTCTTCTTGAAGAGTTTCTATTAAAGCGTTTTCTGTATAATTTGTTATACTGAAAGAATTAAACGTCATATTTTCAGCGAGCTTGAAAACGTCGTCATTGTTATTTGTAATATGAAAACTAACGTTAGCCCCCTCTCCCGCTAAATTGTATTCCGCCGTTCTGTATATATAAGGATCCGTGATGTTTAAATAAGCACATATAGCGGCTAAAACTTTATCCGTTTTAAGCATAGACCTTATTTCTTCTTCTGCATTTTTCGAAATATCAATCGGGTAGCGTACCACCATTCCGTTAGCATGGCTGTAAAACTCTACGCCGTCAAGCTTTGCCTCCAAATAAGTATGGCCATCGCTATCGTCAATGTTAAGCTTATAATCTTTTGCAGTCACCCTATACCCCATAAGTTTGGAAAGCTTTATGAACTCATTGATTATATGATTTCTTATATCGTCGGTATATTCAAATGCATAGCCTTCCATAGTGACCGGAAAATTGTTCACAAACACGGGAGAAACGGTTGAGATTTTCTTATTGTTTATAAGATTCATCCCGTCAGGTACAAGGTCGCTCAATTTTTTAGCGCTTTCACAACCGTATGAATCGCCCATCCCCCCGGACGGGAAAAAATCTTTTTGATCTGAACCGTTTTTATTGTCCACAGGTGATGCCTCCGTGTCAAATGCAGTGGTTGGGTCAGGAAAGGCGGTTGTGCTGAAATCAACAGATGTTGCCGTATTCACCGTAGTTGTATTATCAGCCTCATTGATATCAGCCGAACACGAAACGGTCATGATAATCGAAATTGCCAAAAGAATTAATAAATATGTTTTTTTCATGGCTGGTTAGTTCCTTTCTGATTTTTAAATCAATAATTTTTATTTCTGGCTATAAGATAACCTGCCGCAGAATGCGCTTTTGAATATTGAAGAAGCGTTGACATAGGCACATCAAGCGTAAGATTATAATTGTAATGGGGATCGTTAACGACGCCATAAAACTTTTTTGCTGTGCTGTTATATTTTATTCCTTTAAGCACAACATAATGCCCGTCTGATGTGTATTGAAAAGGCGTTACTTTAGATATTTTCATCAATAATTGAATAGGGGTATCATCCCATATGTTGTTCAAAAATAATAAATCAAACTGCGCCTCCGTGTAAGAACTAATATTAATCCATTTATACATATCGCCTGTTGATTTTCCCTCATCTTTTAAGATTTGATTTAATGTTCGTGTAAGATTGTCAACGACTTTATAATCTGTAGCCGGCTTACAAACTATTTTTAATTTATCTATTATCTGAGCTTCAGTTCTTGTAATGCCGTACTTAGTTAATATCATTCGCACCGATGCGGGGCCACAAGTATTTGTTGTATCCTGTTTATGTAATGTCACAGCTAAAGTTTTATTCGCCGGCCGCATATACCACAGCTTGTTATTAATCACGTTGTCGTGATAATAATTCCAAAGAGCTATATTAGCGTAATTACTCGGGGATACCCCGGTAACTTCGATTACAGCGTTCGACCTTTTATCTATGGACGATTTCGGCGTTATTTTTATCTTGTTATCACCTATGGCTATAAATTGAAACGCCTGAGGGCTTAGGCTGTTATTTGTATACAACTGCACATTTGTCCCGTTAGTTGCGTACCCGCTGCATACGTCGACCCTCATGCCTGGGGCGTGTACGGGAGCCATTTGATAATATCCCGCAAACCCGCTTGTCAATTAAAAACCTGATTGGCCCCTCCTGTGAATGCGAATAAACATTTTTTAAGTAATATACGCCGCCGCTTTTAATTGTCATCGCGGCAGCATCCGCTTCAACCTTCCCAACATTGAACGCCGTCACAGCTACAATAAGCGCGACGGACAAGGCAAGGAACCTCTTTAAATATTTTTTCATATTTTTGTTTCCTTTCTTTGAACATATTTTTAATATTCCCGCTATTTTTCGCTGTGGAGTGAACTAAAGTTCACCAAACTAAAGTTCACCAAACTAAAGTTCACCAAACTAAAGTTCACCAAACTAAAGTTTACGGCATCACAGCCGCGTTTCAACGGCCCATAGGTACCACCCCTTATTTAAATTTGCGATAAAACCCGCTTCCCGGCGCCATTCCTTCCATATATTTCGTTTCCGGCTTCATTATAATGCAAAAAATTTAAAATGTCAACACTAAATTTTATTATTTGCATAATATTATATATATATATTGTAATAATTTTTATGCATATTGCTGTCGATGTCTTCGTAAAAAGAGGGATTCAACGCCATTCTTCCCCTTTTACCTTTAAACTCGTGATATTTTAGTGTTTTACACAAAATTAACGCGCTAAATTTACAAAGTTGCCAATTGGCACTTGTATTTTGGCGCGTTATTTGTTAAACTATATTCAATGGTCAACGTTTAGTGATCAGTGGTCAGAACTTTAAAAATTAATTCTCATATTTATCGAAAGGCTTCATGTATGGACGGACACGAACTGCCCTTATATCTTTTCCATAAGGGCAACCAATCCAAAGCGTATGAATTCTTAGGCTCGCATCTGCTAGGCGGCGGCGGTGCCGTGTTCAGGGTATGGGCGCCCCGGGCGTTATCCGTCAGGCTCGCGGGGGATTTCAACGATTGGGACGACAGCGCTTGTTTTATGGGGCTTATAAACGACGGCGGGGTTTATGAAGCCGTTATTCCCGACGCTAAACTTTACGATAAATACAAATACGTAATAGAGACGAAAAAAGGCGGCCTGCTTTACAAAAGCGACCCCTACGGTTTCCATACGGAGACCCGACCCGGAAACGCAACAAAAGTATACGACCTTTCGGGCTATGAATGGGGGGACGCTGAATATACTAACGAAAAAAGCAAAGACTTGGTATATAACCGGCCCGTAAACATTTATGAGCTTCACGCAGGTTCGTGGAGACGCTTTCCCGACGGGAATTTTTTGTCCTACCGGGCGCTGGCGGACGAGCTTGTCCCCTATATCGCCGACATGGGCTACACCCATGTCGAGCTTATGCCTCTGGCGGAGCACCCCTTTGACGGCTCGTGGGGGTATCAGGTCACGGGGTATTACGCCGTCACATCCCGCTACGGCACGCCCCATGATTTTATGTATTTCGTCGACCTCTGCCATCAAAACGGCATAGGCGTCATCCTCGACTGGGTCCCCGCCCATTTCCCGAAAGACGCCAACGGGCTTTACGAATTCGACGGCGGGCCGCTTTATGAATACGGAGACGCGCGCAAAGGCGAACATCTCCAGTGGGGGACGAGGGTTTTCGACTACGGCAGGAACGAGGTTGTGAGCTTCCTCGTATCAAACGCCGCCTTCTGGCTTGACAAATACCATATAGACGGGCTGCGGGTGGACGCGGTGGCCTCTATGCTATATCTCGACTACGGCAGGGAAAACGGGCAGTGGATGCCGAATATCAAGGGCGGCAAAGAGAACCTGGAAGCCGTCGCGTTTATGAAAAAACTCAATATAGCCGTTTTCCGTGACTTCCCCGACGCCCTTGTGATAGCGG
>WREG01000003.1 GCA_009779455.1 Oscillospiraceae bacterium | reverse complement strand
TTAAAAACAGGGCATACTCTTAAAATATCCTTAAGTTTTATCACGCTTTTCACCTATAAAGTTGTTGTTTTGGGGGATGTTAACGGCGACGGCTTTGTAAACGCCTCCGACGCCCGCCTTATTTTGCGGCATATAGCCTCCCTTGACCCGCTTGACGGCGACAATGCGGCCATGGGCGCCGCCGACGCTGACCGCGACGGCATTATAACAGCCGCCGACGCGAGATTGGCGCTGCGCGCGGCGGCGGGGATTGAAGATTTGTTTGAAGATATATAAAAACAGCAGATAAAATCGGTGCTTTATGAAAAAAACAGCTGCATTGTTAACAATTGCCATCCTCGCGGGTGTAATTCTATTTGTTGCGGGCGCAAATAAACGGAAGGCAACGCCTTTTGTTTCCGCTGATTTCGCTATGGGTTCCGTTTTAAGCGCGTCCATATACGGCAAAAACGATATCGCGCCGCTTATATTTGAAGGCATAAAAAAGGCAGAGGCGGAAAACCTTTCGGAAAAGCTTTCGTCCTCCGATATTTATAAAATAAACCATTCCGAAAATTTCAGCGCGGAAGTTTCACCGTATACTTCCGGGATGATAAAAAAATGCGTTGAAATATCATCGCGCTGCGGAGGATATTTTGACATAACCGTCGGAGGGCTTGTAAATCTTTGGGGATTCGGCGGAACCCCCTCCGTCCCGTCACAGGAGGATATAGACGACGCGCTGCTTGCTATAGGTTACGACAAAATATTTATAGAAAACAATTATATAAGCAAGAGCCCCGGGCAGCTTCTTGATATGGGCGCCGTCGGCAAAGGCGCGGCCTGCGACATAGCTTATGATATAATAAAAAACGACGCGTCCGTGCGGGGCGCGGCCGTTTCTGTAGGCGGGAGCGTGCTGGTCTGCGGCAGAGGCGGAAAATCCGGGTGGACGGTGGGCGTGCGCGACCCTGACAAAACCCAAAATGATTATATGGGCATATTAACGCTTGAAGAAGGCTTTATCTCAACATCCGGCAATTACGAAAAGGTTTTTGAGGAGGGCGGGATAAAACACCACCACATATTAAACCCCTTCACGGGCTATCCGTCTGAAAGCGGGCTGAAAAGCGTAACGGTCATAGCCCCCACGGGTTTTTTAAGCGACGCGCTTTCCACGGCGTGCTTTATCATAGGGTATGAAAAGAGCGTAGGGCTTCTTGAAATTTACGGAGCGGATGGAATTTTTATAACGGAAGGCAACGAGGTTCTTTTAACGGAAAACGTTGATAAAAGCTTCAAAATCACAGACGGTAACTATATGTATGGATAAAATTTTCAGAAAATGTGACGCGCTTATAATAATATCATTAATCTTATTGTCAATGCTTGCGCTTGCCGCGGCCGGAAAACCCCCATTCAATAAGGGTGGCGATTTATACGCGGTAATTTATGTGAACGGAAAAGAAATTGAGGCTATCCCGCTTTCATCCGCAGAAATAGGCTATGAAATAAACACGGACACATCACCGTCAACCGTTATTCGGATTGAAAAAAACTGCGCCTGTTTTTTAAACGCGGAATGCCGCGACAAAATTTGCGTAAACACGGGGAATTTAACTAAAAGCGGCGATGCTGCCGCCTGTTTGCCCGCCGGGGTTGTTATTGTTCTCAAATCCGCCGGGAAAAGCAAGGTTGATATTATAGCATATTAAGGGGTTGGGATGTTTAATAATAAATACAGCATTAAAACTGCAAAATTCGGGATGCTTCTGGCTTTAAGCCTTTCCCTTTCCTTTCTGGAAAGCATTCTCCCGCCCGTGCCGTTTCTCCCGCCCGGGGCAAAGCTGGGGCTTTCGAATATCGTGACTATGTTTGCCGTTATAAACGGGGGATTGCCTTCGGGGCTGCTGATCGCCGTTTTAAAATCCGTATTTGCGGGGTTCACAAGGGGCTTTTCAGCTTTTATCATAAGCCTTTGCGGCGGTGTTTTAAGCATTTTTACGTTAAGGCTTATGCTGTTTTTTAAAGACAGAAAATTATTCGGTTTAGCCGGGGTTTCTGTCATATCGGCGGTTTTTCATAATATAGGCCAGCTTGCGGGTGCTTTTGTTTTAACGGGCAGCATCTATGTTTTCGGATATCTTCCTTCCCTTATATTGTTCGGTATAATAGCGGGGGTTATTACGGGGGCGGTATTAAAAGCGGTGATGCCGGCTTTAGAAAAAATTATGTAATTCATAATGCATACTTCATAATTAAAGATTTGATGAGAGGATGAAATATATTAATGAGCAAACTTGACGGCCTTTTAAAAGCCGTGGGAAAAGTAAAGGGCGGCGTCCATGCGGATTATAATAAAAACACCGCCGAAACCGCGACGATAAGGGTTCCTTTGCCGCGGAAGGTTGTAGTGCCGATGCTCCAGCATATAGGCGCGCCGTGCGTTCCGACGGTTAAAAAGGGGGATACGGTCAAAACGGGGCAGCTTATCGGCGACAGCGAAAGCTATGTTTCCGCCCCTGTCCACGCATCGGTTTCCGGCACGGTATCCTCGGTCGGGAACGTTAGAATAACCAACGGGGCGACGGTTCCCGCCGTTATTATAGAAAGCGACGGCAGCAATGAGCTTTATGAAAGGTTCGAACCCCCGAAAGCGGCGGACAGGGACGGCCTTATCGCCGCTGTGCGCGCGTCGGGCCTTGTGGGCCTCGGCGGCGCGGGCTTCCCCGCCCATGTAAAGCTTAATTTCCCTAAAGATAAAAAGGTCGATACGCTCGTAATAAACGCGGCGGAGTGCGAGCCTTATATAACGTCCGACTATCGTGAGTGCATTGAGCATACAGGCGACATTATAGACGGAGCTTCAAAGCTTTCCGAGGTTTTGGGGTTCTCTAAAGTCATTATAGCCTGCGAGGACAACAAGCCCCGAGCTATGGAGGTTTTGACGCAAAAAATCAGGGACGAAAAAAAGGGTTCGCTTATTAGAGTGATGACGCTTGCCTCTAAATACCCTATGGGCGCGGAAAAAATGATAGTGCAGTCCGCTTTAAACAAAAAAATACCTCCCGGCAAACTGCCTTTAGATGTGGGCTGCATTGTTATGAACGTAACGTCCGTCGCGTTTACGTCGAGGTATCTGAAAACGGGCAAGCCGCTGATAAGCCGTACCGTTACGGTGGACGGCAACGCCGTTGCCGAGCCGAAGAACCTGCGCGTGCCCATGGGCATGACCGTTTCGGAAATTATTGATTTCTGCGGCTTAAAACAGGAACCCGCAAAAATTATAGCGGGCGGGCCTATGATGGGAACCGCGCTTGTTGACGGAAGCGTGCCGATATTAAAAAAAGATAACGCCATACTGGCTTTTACGGAGGGCGGCCTACCGCATAAAAAGGAATGGGACTGCATACGCTGCGGCAAATGCACGGACGCCTGCCCCCTGTTCCTTATGCCCATGCATATAGATATACGCACAAGGCTTAAGGACGCCAAAGGGCTTGAGGCTCTTGGCGTCATGTCCTGCATGGAATGCGGCAGCTGCGCCTACGCCTGTCCCGCGGGGAAACCGCTTGTCCAATATATGCGCCTTGGCAAAGAGTTTTTAAAAGAGGAGGAAAAGCTTGAAAAATAAATTTTCAAGCCTAAAAATAATGGAGAAAAACAAGCTTTTTACCGTAAGCGCTTCGCCTCACATAAGTTCGCGGGAAACCGTCCCGGGCATAATGCGGGACGTTTTGATAAGCCTGTCGCCCGCTCTTGCGGCTGCGGTTCTGATATTCGGGTTCAGGTCCCTTCTTGTCACTGCCGTTTGCGTAATTTCCTGTATCCTGTCCGAATATTTATCCCGAAAAGCCATGAAAAGGAAAAACACGGTGTCCGACCTCAGCGCGACCGTGACGGGGCTTCTGCTCGCTTTCAACCTGCCTGTCGATATGCCGCTCTGGATGGCTGCCGTCGGCTCCGTCTTTGCCATAGTAGTCGTCAAGCAGTTTTTCGGCGGCCTGGGCAACAATTTCGTCAACCCCGCCATAGGCGGCAGGATAATGCTCCTCGTTTGTTTCCCTGTCGCAATGTCAACATGGGCGCTCCCTATGGCGTGGAGGACAAAACCGGACGTTACGACGGGCGCCACGCTCCTCTATAAGCTTTCCGGCATGGATATGTCCGGGGATATAGCGGAAGGAATGGGCGCCGCCGGTCTGCCCTCAATGTTCGATATGCTGATAGGCAGAAGGGGCGGCTCTCTGGGGGAGGCCTGCACAATAGCGCTCATTTTAGGGGGCGTGTACTTAATCGCAAGAAAAATCATCAAACCCGTAATCCCTTTAAGCTTTATCGGCACGGTCGCCGTTATTATGCTTTTCGCCGGCAAATTCGACCTTGATTTCCTCGGTTACCAGATCATGGGCGGCGGCTTGATTCTCGGCGCTGTTTTTATGGCAACCGACTATGTGACCTGCCCGTCAACCAATAAAGGGAAGCTGGTTTTCGGTATAGGCTGCGGCGTTATTACGGCTGTGATCAGGCTTTACGGAAGCCTTCCGGAGGGCGTTTCGTACTCTATAATCATTATGAACATACTCACCCCTCTTATCGACCGCGTTACCGCCCTCAAACCCTTCGGGTTTGTAAAAGAAAAGGCTGAAAAGGAGGCTAAGGCGTGAAAAATACAAAAGAAATATTGATCCCCGTGATTTCGCTCCTCATTATCTGCGTTGCCGGAACCGTTTTAATGGCTTTTACCGACGGCATAACGAAGGACAGGATCGCGGAGAACGCGGTTATAGAGGAAAGGGAAAACCAAAAAACGGTCATGCCCGACGCCGAAAACTTTTCGGAAGAACCGCTGGATATAAGCTTCGGCGATACAGTATATACTTATAAAACCGCTTTCGGCAAATCCGGCGATATAATGGGCTATGTGTTTAAAACCTGGGCGAAAGGCTACAGCGGGAGCATTATAGTTATGACCGGCGTTTTGACGGACGGTACGGTGTCGGGGGTAAACATTTTGCAAATAACCGAGACGCCGGGGCTTGGCATGAACGCCAAAAACGAAAACTTTTTAAAGCAGTATTTCGGCCTTTCGGGCAAGATAAATATGTCGGCAGGAGGGATCAAGCCTGAAAATTCCATAGACATCCTCACGGGCGCGACAATAACGTCAAAAGCGGTGACCGACGCCGTAAACACGGCTCTGGAGCTGTTTGGCCAAATTGAAAGGGGGCAAAAATAATGGCAGAAAAAAAATCTTTGGGAAAAACATTTACAAAAGGGATTTTAATTGAGAATCCCGTGTTCCGCCTTGTCCTCGGCACCTGCCCCACACTTGCGGTTTCGACTTCCGTCGTAAACGCGCTGGGGATGGGGATAGCGACGATGATGGTTCTCATTTGTTCAAATGTGGCTATATCCGCTTTGCGGAAAGTTATACCGGATAAAGTAAGAATCCCCGCTTTCGTAGTGATAATAGCGTCATTCGTGTCCGTAGTGCAGATGCTGATGAAAGCTTTCGTACCCGCTATAAACGACGCCTTGGGCGTGTTCCTGCCGCTTATTGTGGTCAACTGCGTAATTTTCGGCAGGGCGGAGTCCTTCGCCAACAAAAATCCCGTTTTGGCCTCCGCAGTGGACGGCTTTGGGATGGGAACGGGCTTTACCGCCGCTTTGCTGTCAATGGCGCTGGTCCGCGAAATTTTGGGCGCGGGGACTGTCGGCGCCGGGACCGGGAGCCTTATGCGCCTCTTCGGCGACAATGTTTTAAACGGCTGGGACGGCATTGACCTGATGGGCAAAATACCCGCAGGCCTGCAGCTCGCCCCTATAGCCATATTTATCCTTCCGGCCGGCGGCTTCTTCGTGTTCGGGCTGCTTATAGCTCTCACAAACAAAATCACGGCGGAGAAAAGACTGCCGGAATACGAACTCCACGACTGCGCCCATTGCCCGATGTCGGCGATGTGCCGCCATAAGGAGGATTTAGGGGTTAGGGATTAGGGGCATTAGGAATAATCACAGAGAAAGGGATATCTTTACAATGAAATATTTTATCGGTTTAATTATAATGGGGATACTTACTGAGAATTTTGTTTTGGCGAAATTTTTGGGCATCTGCCCGTTTTTGGGCGTTTCGAAAAAAATCGACACGGCTGCAGGCATGGGCGCGGCGGTCACATTCGTATTGCTCCTGTCCACCGCCACTACGCATCCGGTCAATATTCTGCTCGAAAAATACAATATGGCATACCTCCAAACGCTTGTATTTATATTAATGATAGCCGCGCTCGTACAGCTTATAGAGATTGCGCTTAAAAAATATATGAAATCCTTATATAACTCGCTGGGGGTATACCTTCCGCTGATGACGACGAACTGCGCCGTTTTGGGATGCGTCATATTGAACATTGAAAGCGGCTATTCCTTCGGCGCTGCGATGGTAAACGCCCTCGGCGCCGGTTTGGGGTTTTTATTGGCTATGGTCATGTTCGCAGGGGTACGCACAAGGCTCGAATCGGCTGAAATCCCGAAATTTTTAAAGGGCCTGCCGATAACCCTTGTGTCCGCTTCGCTGGTGTCCCTTTCTTTTTTGGGGTTTTCGGGTATAATAGAAGGTATGAAACTGGTTTGAACAGGAGGAAAGTTTGTGCTTCGCAAAAATTTAATAAGGATGGCTTATAAATATGTTTGATAACCCAATATTGTCAGCAGCGTTTTTCGTTTCGTCTATCGGGCTTTTCGCGGGGCTCGGTTTGTCCGTGGCGTCAAAAATCATGGCCGTGCCTAAAGACTTAAAAGCCGATGAGATAACCGAAATACTCCCCGGAATCAATTGCGGCGCCTGCGGCTACGCGGGCTGCTTAAGCTACGCCGCCGCGCTTTCGTGCGGCGAATGCAAAGAGACCAATTTATGCGCGCCTGGGGGGAACACCTGCTCAAATGAAATAGCTATGGCTTTGGGCCTTGCCGCCGGGATCGTGCCGCCGTCGTCGGCCGTGGTGCTTTGCCAGGGCAAAAACGACATAGCGGAAGTAAAAATGAATTATGTGGGCGTAGAAAGCTGCCGCATAGCAAAACAGCTTTTCGGCGGCCCGAAGGAATGCGTATACGGCTGCATCGGCCTCGGCGACTGCGAAAAAGCCTGTCCTTATGAGGCCATTCATATGTGCGACGGCGTCGCCAGGGTAAACCCGAAAATATGCAAGGCCTGCAAGCTCTGCGTAAAAACCTGCCCCAACGACCTTATCGAAATGCTGCCCCTGAACACCCCGATGGCGGCCGTCCTCTGCAAAAATTTGGATAAAGGCGCGGCAACAAAGAAACAGTGCAAAGCGGGCTGCATAGGCTGTATGCGCTGCGTAAAGGTCTGCGAAGACGGGGCCGTAACCGTGACGGACAACTGCGCTTACGTGGATTTCAGCAAGTGCACGGGCTGCCGCAAATGCAGGGAAGTCTGCCCGACCAACAGTATTGACGTTATTTCGATTAGCGGGTAATTATTTTTTATTCTCTTTTGCCATTTTGATAAATTCCTTCGCGAAATCAAGGCTGTAATTTTTTGCCGCGAATTTTATCATCCCCGACGCCCTTTGATGGGGCAACGGGTTCCATTCGCCCGCCAGGGCGGGGTTCACGCCGGTTTTTTTCAAAATGGGCGTGATTTTTTTCATTCTTTTTATAAAATCATCGGCGTTCTTATTTTTCGGTTCCGACCAGGCGCTTTCGGCCGCGGCAGCGAAGCGGGGATAGCACTGATAGGCCATTTTATCGAAATTATCCACATATTCCGTCCATATAGGGGTTTCTACGCCCAATATGTTGCCGTGGTTTTCTTTTTTCACCTTTTTAGGTATCGGCTCGTGCCTGTAGGTCTTATTGAGCGGCGTCATTGCGTAGGGGTAATCCGCATAATAGGCGAAAAAGTCGGAAATTATTATATTTCCGCCGCCGTTCGCTCTGTTCGCGCACAAATCTTCTTTATCCATCCACATTTGCGTAATGACCTCAGTGTCAAGCTTGCCGCTTTTCAGGCTTTCGTTCCAGGTCAGGGCCGTTTTGCCCCTGCTTTTCAGATACCCGCTCACGCGGTTAATAAAATAAGCCTGCAATTCTTCCTCGTCCGCGAGGGAGTTTTCTTTTATTCTGCTTTGGCAATTCGGACAGGCCCGCCAATTTTTTTTCGGCGCCTCGTCGCCGCCCAGATGGATGTATTTTGACGGGAAAACCTCCATAACCTCATCCAATAAGCCGCATACGAATTCATAAACCCCCTCTTTCCCCGCGCAGAGGATGTCAGAAAATATGCCCGGCAGTATTTTTACGTCAATCTTATCGCTCGTGATATTATTATCGGCGGCATTATTGCCGTTTGCACATAAGAATTCGGGATATGACGCCAAAACGGCGGAAACGTGCCCCGGCATCTCGATTTCGGGTATCACGTCGATATAGTGACGCCCGCAGAAATCCACGATTTCTCTCATTTCATCCTTTGTGTAGAAACCGCCGTAGCGCTCCGCCGATTTTATTTTGCCGAAATGCGAGCCGTCCCGCCATGAGCCTACGGTATTCAGCAGGGGGTATTTCCCGCTCTCGAAACGGAAGCCCTGGTCGTCGCAGATATGCCAGTGGAAAACGTTGAATTTGAAGAAGGCGGCAGCCCGTATCATCGTTTTCAGCTCGTCAACGGCCTGCATATGACGGGAGCTGTCTATCATAAAGCCCCTGTACGCAAAACGCGGCCTGTCCTCAGTTTCAAGGCAGGGCAAACTGACCCCTCCCGGGCTAGTTGTTGTACCGTTTGCCGTCATCGCCAGCTGTTTTGCCGTCTGCCAGCCCATAAACAGCCCGCGCTCACATGACGCGGCTATTTTTATGCCCTCGGGCGTGACCTCAAGTCTGTAAGCCTCGTCCCCCTCGACGGATTTGTCGATTTTCTTTTTAACGAATTTCACAAGGCTTGCGCTTTCGGGCAGAATAAACTCCCCGACTTTCATTGCCGTTTTAAGTGGAACGGGAATAACGTTAATATTGCTCATTGGAAACACCCCTCATTTTTATAATACAAATTATATCTTGAAAACTAAGGAAAACGCGAATGCGTTTTCGAAATGGCGCGGCGATTGGTTTTCAAAGCCACTGCACTTTACTGCGCCTATTATATCATAAATTTTTTAAACCGCAACATCTTATTTTTTATGTGTTGACATTGCGTTCATGATATAATATTATATACTTAATTAATAATTAGTTATGCCGTAGGGCGGGGGGTTGCCCTCGCCGGATAAATTAGATATATTTAACGGCGTGGGCAACCCCCCGCCCTACGGTTTGGTAAAAAAATTAAAATGATATTGAAAGGATATTAAATTTCATGAAAAAACCAAACCTGCTGTTTTTCGGCATCGACTCCCTGACCGCGCAGAGAATGTCCACCTTCGGCTACGAGCGGCTGACCACGCCCCATATCGACGAGCTTGCGGCGGAAGGCGTGAGCTTCAAAAACTGCTTTTCCCCGTCCATACCCACCCCGCCGGGCTATTCGGCTTTATTCACAGGCCGGGACTGCTTCGGCACGGATATCGTCACCCTGCGGCTTGAAAACGGCATCCCAGACGACGTGCCGACTATGGCCGAGATTTTAAACGGGGAAGGCTACAACACCACCTGTGTGGGCTTTCAAAACGAGGTCGCGAGGGGTTTTCAAAATTACATAGATTATGAGGGCTGGGCGGGCAATGTTCAGGACAGGGCACCCAAGGCGGAGCGGCTGAACGCGGTCGCCATACCCGAATTGAAACGCCTTGCGGGCGAAGATAAGCCGTTTTTGCTGTTTCTGCGGCATATGGATCCCCACTCGCCATACCTCCCCCCGCGTCCCTTTGAGAGGATATTCTACGACGGCGACGAATTCGACCCTAACAATAAATCCCTTGACGAGGTTATGACCTTCAAGCCGTTCTGCGACTATTTCGCTTCATGGTTCCCGGAGAGATGCACAGACGACAAATACATAGAAGCACAGTATGACGGTGCCATAGCTTATATGGACGCCTGTATAAAGAACATATTGACGACCCTTGACAGCCTCGGGATACGGGACGAAACGATAGTCGTGATAACCTCAGACCACGGCGAAACGCTAAACCAGCACGACTGCCATTTCGACCACCACGGGCTTTACGAATGCACATTGAGGGTTCCTATGATACTGCGCTGGCCCGGAGTTATCCCCGAAGGCTGGCAATTCGACGACTTTATACAGCAGAAAGACCTGCTGCCCACGCTTTTGGAGCTTATGGGCATAGAAAAGGGTATAAAATTCGACGGCAGGACGCTTTCGCCGATCTGGACAGATTCTCCTGCGGAGAATCGAGAACACCGCGCACAGGAAACGGAATTTTATATAACGGAATGCACATGGATGAGAAAGCACGGCTGGAGAACCCCCGAATGGAAGCTGATAAGGGCATTGGAGCCGGATTTCCACTTCAAGCCCCCCGTGGAGCTTTATAACCTCATAAACGACCCCGAAGAATTAAATAATGTGGCGGAAAGCGAGCCGGGCGTGGTCGCGCTTCTCACGGAGCGCATGGAAGCGCATATAAAAAGGCGAGAAGCGGACGTCGGGAGGAAAAACCCCATGTTCCGCAACGAAAACTGGAACAGCAAGGGGCATTATTTCACCTCGTCGGAGGAGGCTTATAACAGTATGCATATAGGCGATTCCGGGGCGGCGGCGAAATTGCAAAGGAAGAATGACGAATGATAAATGCGGCAATAATCGGCATGGGATCGATCGGCAACATACACGCGAGGGCGTACAGGGATAGCAAAGACGTAAATTTAACAGGAGTATGCGATATAATAAGGGGACGGGCAGAAAAGGCTGCCTGGGACTACGGCGTGCCTTGGTATTCGGACGCGGCGGAGATGCTGAAAGAATTAAAGCCCGATCTCGTGAGTGTGACAACGGGCGGGTTTGAGTACGCAAGCGACCATTATAAGCCGACCATTCAGGCATTGGAAGCGGGCTGCGCCGTGCTGGGCGAAAAACCCATTTCAAACAATATTGAGAAGGCCCGCGAGATGGTAAATTTCGCGGCTGAAAAAAACCTGTGTTACGCGATAAACCTTAACCACCGTTTCACGCCCGCCTGCCTTGAAGCTAAAAAATGGCAGGACGAGGGGCGTGTAGGCGACGTGCTTTTCTGCAATATGTCCCTTTGGATAGGGAAATTCGGGGAATTCGGCTCCCCATACTTCCATTTGAAAGCATTGAACCCCCATTCCGTGGACATCATGCGCTATTTCTGCGGCGAGGTCAAGGAAGTGCAGTGTTTCGCGGTAAAAGCCCCCGGACGGAGCATTTGGTCCAGCGCGTCGGTGAATATGCTTTTTGAGAGCGGCGCGGTGGGGCACCTCACGTCGAGCTACGACATAGCCCGTTCCCACAATGTTGAAAAATGCGAGGTTGCGGGAACAAGAGGGCGGATCGCCGTCGATGATATGTGGCTGAAGTCCACGCTTTACCCTGCTGACAGCATGGTTCAAACAGTTTACCAAAACCCCGTTTTCGGGGGCTATACCTGTTTTGAGGACACCTTTAAGGCGAGGATAGACTCGTTCGTAAACGAGATAAAAGAAAACAAAGCCCCAAAGCACATAGACGGCAGCGGGGCAGACGGCCTCGCTGCTTCCCGAGTTATCCACGCCGCCATTCTTTCCCTTGAAGAAAAGCGGGTCGTGGGCATTAATGAAATATAATAAAAACAGAAAGGCAAGGTGCAATTATGAATCCGTTACTTGACAAATTAGGAAGGGCGCCGTCGCTCGACAACATTCAAAGGGCGCTTTTCGTGCAGCCGCACCCGGACGACAACCAGGTCGCGGCGGCAGGGCTTATCTCAAAATTGGTCGCGGAGGGCAAAGAGGTCTACGAGCTGACGGTCTGCGACGACAGGGAAGTCGATATCGGCTATACGGGCGAAGGCCTGACCACAAGGCAAAAAGAGGTTTTGGCCGCCGAGGAATGCCTGGGGCTGAAGCACGCGGGATTTTTGGGGTTCGCGGACAAAACAAGGGCGTCGGCGGACGATATTTCCGTTAAAATCGTGGAAGTCATCAGAAAAATCAAACCCGACGCGGTTTTCACGGCGGATCCGTCACTTTATACGGAATGCCATTCCGACCATATCAAAACGGGAGAAGCGGTAAAATACGCCGTTATGGATGCGGAATGCGCTTTTTACCCGAGCCTTATAAACGGGCAGCTTCGGGACGACGCCTGGAAGGTCGATATGATAGGTTTTTATTATACCGACAGGGCCAATACGTTTGTGGATGTGACTGAATTTTTCGAAAAGAAGATAGAATCCGTAAAATGCCATGTATCCCAGCAGGCGCCCGGCTTTCTTTTCGCCATAGGCGCCCTCGACCAGGCGGCGGCGGCGGCTTTCCGCGAAAAATATGACGGCCCGGGGGAATGCGAATACGCCGAGGGCTACCGCGTGATGTCAAACCTGCATATGCACTGCTTTAATCACGACGTTCTGCCCTATAAAGAAGAGGAAGATGACGACGACTAAATGAAATTAAACCCTGCGGCGCGGAAAAGGCGATTTTGTACCGCCAGACCCGCGCCTTTTTCGTCTTCGGCCGGGCAGCGGGCATATATTTTTTTCGCGCCTCTTTTGTCAAGCTCCCTCAACGCAAAAAACAAATCTTTTGCCTGTGACGCACTGTCGTCTTTTTTTCCGTATGTCATAGCTTTTACAGGCAAACCGTTTTCTTCCCCCGCAAACACAAGGGCGAAAACCCCGTCCGCAGCGTGTTGCTCCAATACTTTTTTAAATTTTTCATAATCGCCCCTGACAACCGTCAAATCCGCTTTCGGCGAATAATGCCTGTGCTTCATACCGGGGGAGGCGGCTTTTTTTTCCGCCGGAACCTCTTCAAACACCCCTTCGTCTATTGCAATTCCGCCTATAATCGCTTCCATCTGCTCAGCGCTTATCATGCCGGGACGCAGCAGCCGGGGCGGTTCCGTATCAAGAGTTATGACCGTGGATTCCACCCCGAGTTCGGAAATGTCGCCCTCTATCACCGCTTCTATCCGCCCGTCCATATCTTCTGAAACATGTTGCCATATTGTGGGGCTGGGCTTCCCCGAAATATTCGCCGAAGGGGCGGCAAGCGGCAGACCGCTTTTTTTTATGAGTTCCCGCGCTGTCGGATGGGAGGGCATACGAACAGCCACGGTATCAAGCCCGCCGCTTACAATATCGGGAATTGCGGGCTTTTTTTTCAATACTACGGTCAAAGGCCCCGGCCAGAAAGCGTCCGCAAGCTTTTTTGCCTTTTCGGGAACATTTTCGACAAGGTTATAAATGTCGTCGAATTCAGCGATATGCACAATAAGGGGGTTGTCCGGCGGGCGGCCTTTTGCGGCGAATATTTTTTTGACCGCGTCCGTGTCAAGGGCGTTCGCCGCTAGACCGTAGACCGTTTCCGTGGGCATGGCGACCACGCCGCCCGATCTTATTATATCGGAGGCTTTTTTTATTGCATATGCATCATTTAAAGGGTTTAATAATTTCGTTTTCATAAAATATTATAATTCAAAGCTGTCACCCGTGTCGTCAATCCATTGCCTTAACCGCTGCTGCAGTTCATCCCGTTTTTCCTTGAATTCTCGGTTATGCGCCAGATTCACCTGTTCATACGGGTCTGTGTTCAAGTCAAACATCAGCCACGGCATACGCTCGAATGACGCGTATTTGTAGCCGTCCGCCGTCACGACCCCGCGCCAGGCGAACTCTTCGGAATCGGGATGCCTTGTTGGGATCACCGACTGCAAATATGCGGATTCGGGATATAAGGGCAGGCCAGCGCCGCTTTTGCGCAGCCCTGCGTAATTTGTCCCCCGCATGGATTCGGGCGGATTTATGCCGCACAGCCCCAGTGACGTGGGGGCAATGTCCACATGGTTTATAAGACAGGACGTTTTGCCCGTCCTCCACCCTTCATAATGCGGCAAGCCGCCGCCGATTATGAACGGCACCCTTACGGATTCCTCATAGGCGATGGTTTTGCGGAAGCGGCCGTGCGAACCGTGCATATCGCCGTGGTCGCTGAAAAACAGGATGTGCGTATTTTCATATTTGCCCGTATCCCTAAGCCATTTTACAACTTTCCCCACATTGTCGTCAAGGTTTTCAGCCATTGCATACGCGCCCGAAAGCTCATCCCGCGCTTTTTCCGTCACCCAGCCCACATCCGGAACGTTTTTGCGCAGGCTTATGGAGGCGGGCGTATGCCGCCGCATATATTCGGGCGGCGCGGCATAGGGGTCGTGGGGCGGCTGCACCGACAAAACCGCGAAAAACGGCTTTTCGTCCGGCAGGGTATTCAAATGCTCTATGAAAAGACCGGTCAGCGCGTCCGTTTCATAGCCATTCAGGCGGGTCGGGGGTATTTCGGGCATACCTCCATGGACGTAACAGTCATACTGGCTGTTATTGTTTTCATAGCCCAGCCAATATTGAAACCGCCCCCTGCGTTCCCTCGAAACCACGTGAAAGGCCGCGCGGCCTTCCCTTTCCTGAAACCCGTCCAAATGCCACTTGCCAATATAGGCGGTATGGTACCCGTGTTCGTTGAAAACGTCAGCAACGGTCGTTTTTTCCGGCGGGAGCGGGTATTCGTGCCCCGGTACGCATTCATGGGGATATAACCCGGTCAGCATTGAGCCGCGGTACGGGCAGCAGAGCGGGAACCCGCTGACCGCTTTCGTAAAATTGACGCCTGTTTTTGCCAATAAATCAATGTGGGGCGTGCGCGTGTCCGGGTTGCCGTTGCAGCTGAGGGCGTGGGCGGGCATCTGGTCGCAGACTATCCAAATGCAATTTGGTTTTCTGTTCATTCCAATAACCATCCTTTGGAAGATTGACGGAAGTTTTATCCGATTTGTGAAACAAATTCGTGTCACTGACACGAAAGGATAAAACTTCCCGTTTTCTTTAAAATTTCCAAAACTTTTTTGATAGCGTCCAAGGCTTCAATATCGTTTTTCTTTATCTGCTCAAGCACCAATTCCGCCATTTCGCCGAAATATCCTGTTTTATAAACGTGCCTTTTCCAATCCGCGCACTCTTCCAAGCCGATAAGCGCCCACGCCAAATCGTGGGTATATCCGCAGCAGGGGCCGCTTATCCTGTCCCATTGCTCCTTAAATTCAGGGGCGCGCAGTTTTTTCATGCCGCTGAACGCGTCATAAACAGAAGGTTCGCCGTCGCCGCGGTATTGACGGAACACCTCCCCGAAATTGTGGCAATTGAACGTATGCCACATTGTTTCGGCCACCCGTTTCAGGCGCGCCTGTTTTTCTTTTATGTCGGCTTTTTCGAGGCTGTCCGGATCGCCGCCCGGTCCGCCTCCGCCGTACATCCCGATTTTTTTTATGTAGCCGTCCCAAAGTTTTTCGCTGATGTTGTATTCCATAACCTTTACTATCCGCTCCAAGCCGTCAATTACAGTGTAAAGCGGCTCGGTTTTTCCGCAAATGACATACAGTGCGTCAAGCTCGTCATATTTCGGAGCCTTTTTCGGCGGCCTCTGGGCATTTTTATAGTCCGGGCAAATCAGTTTGTTCCCGTCATAGCCGATAATCACGCGGAAACGCCCTTCCCCCGATTTGACTTTCGCGATCACGGGCCTGCCCGCGCCGACCGACCCTTCAATCGCAGCTTTAAATTCGCCGGGGGCGGCCAGCCGGCGGTATTCATAGCCCGCGAAGCCGAACAGGAAATCTATGTTGTTTTCGGTGTCGCCTTCGTAAGGGTCTGTTTCGCCTATCATCTTTTCCATTTCCGTGAGTTTCCCGTCAAAGCGGCAGCGCAGTGAGCTGCGCCCGCACATTGTGTCGAAAAGGAAAAAGTATTTTTCCTGCCTTGAAATCGGCGTGCCGCCGCCCTTCGCGCAGTTTCCGCAGCTGTTGCAGGATTTCCCATCCAGTTGCCTGCACTCGTAATCGCTTTTGCCGACATTTATGTTTTCAAGGAACATATATGTTGAGGTGAAGCAGTTGATAAAGGTTGTTCCGCAGAAGCCGCTGAAAGGGACTTTGAATTTTAATTCTTTTTTCATTACGTTCATTATGAACCTCCGTTGATTTTTTATGTTGTTTGAATTAGTGACAACGCTTCCCGCAAGAATTTAAGCACTTCGCGGTCATTATGGAAAACAATGGCGAACAGGCGTTTTAGCTCATTCCCGGTATCATGGCGGGATAAAAGCTTTATCACTTTTCTTTTGCCGGGCAATGAATAATGCGTTTTGGGGCCGACGCCGAGCAGCCCCCATACTTTCCAAAGAATACCATGGGTTTCATCGTTGTTATCAGCGATATAGCTGAAAAAGATACGTCCGAATAATTCTTTGACGGCTTTATTGTCAGTCATCCGCAGAATACCGTTAACGGCGTTTTCTCCCGATGTGAACGTTTCCGCCGCGTGCCATCTTGCCTCAATGGGAAAGCTTGCGATACCGTTGAGCCACTCCGCCGTAGCTGTCATGTTATCTTTTGTCATTTGGTCAATACGGCGGTTGACTTCCTTTTCCAGCTTTGCGTGTGCGGGGTGTTCCAGAACAGCTGTAATGCGCCGTAAAATATCAGGCAGCGTGACGGACGGTTCGCTGCGGCCCGTAATAATAATTGCGTCCTCAAATATATTAAACCAATTCGGCATGGTAAACGGCTTGTCCTTTTTATAACATAAAGCGTATAAAATATCATCTTCATAGCCGGTGACTACGTGCCAATCCTGCCCCGCGCCTAACTTCATAATTACAGGAAACCCCGCGTCCACGGACGCCGTGATCGCCTGATAAATGGAATCCTGCCCCGCATCTTTGGATAAACGCCGCCATGCAAGACCGGCGTGACCCATAATAAAACCGATAAATTCATCAGGCCAGCGCCACCGCGCCCCGGCGTTTTCGATGGTGTGGTAATCCGAATCCAGTTCCGGCCATGCCCAGCCAAAGCTCACTCCCGTGAAGGTCTGGTAGTCGTGGTAAAGCTGCAGGTGGTGCTTTTGCAACGTGGACTTTTTGCAGTCTCCGCACCCCACACAGTCAGAACCCTTAGGTGGGCAGAAATAGGGCGTTTCTTCGGTGTAGCCCAGAACCGGTATCAGAGTGGTCGCCAGCGCACAGAAAAAAGGGCTACTTTGAGCGTCAAAAGGAAAAGGGATTATGTTTGGGATTTGCTTTTTCATGATGAGCCTCCGTTATTTTGTTGTTTATAAATGAACGCGCCGGGTTTAATACCCCGCCATTACGCAGGAGGGCGTCCCCTTCTGGGGCGTTCCTTTAAACCCGATACCCCGCAGTCTCTGTTACGGAGAGCGGTTCATTTTGTAAAATTCCAGCGCGTCCATAACGTTCACGCCGTCAATTGTCAGCCCGCTTATATCGCAAGCCATGATTTTACAGTTTTTAAGATTCCCGCCTGTGAAAGTGCTGTTTTCCAGATTGTTGTATCGGAAATCGCAACCAGCCATATAATTTTTATAAAATTTGCTTCTTTCCAAGCCCGTATCATAAATCAGGGCGTCGCCAAAAAAACAGTCGGTGATACGCCAGCCGCCCATATAATTATCATACCAGTCCGCGTTTCCCATTGCGCAGCGAAGCCATGACATATCAGAAAGGTTATTTGCTTCGTCCAATCCGAGGGCAAAACGGTATTTGCTGCCGTTGTAAACCTCGTCGTGCGGTTTCATCATCTTGATGAATTGATTTCGCCTGTTTGCGTCGGTATAAAAGGTAAATTCGTTGTCCCCGCAAAACCGCGCTTTCTTCGACTCACGGTCAGGATAGCTGTATTCGCTGATTTCATCTCCGGCGTCAAACATCAGCCAGCATAAAACATCGGGGTATTTTTGCTTTAGCAGTTCAAAAATATAGATATTGTTATCCGGTTCCATATAAGCTATGTTGCGGACCAGCATAGAAGCCATGCCCGTAAACGCCAGGTTAACCGCGCCGATACACGCGCCCCGGCGCATGATCTTATACCACCATCTGCAGCCGGGCATATTGAAATCACGGGCGAAATTAAAATAATCCAATAATTTATCAATATCTTCCGTGTTGGAATAGCAGCGCCGGACAACCTCTGTCACCTCCGGCACATCCCGTCCGTTCATAAGCTCAAGCGATAAATCCACTCCCGTCATGTCCAAAACCGGTTCGGGCGGTGCTTCCACGGCGAGTTCTTTAACCGGCTCCGCCAGGACAGTTTTAAGGGCTGCTTTTAATTCCTCCGTTTCGATGTCGTGAGCCGTGTCAAGATATTTGCATACGCTGTCAATATTCTGCCGGTCGCTGAGCATATTAAGCAGCTGCTTTAACACCACGCCCAAAGCGTTTAGCTGTTCCGTTTCTTTTTTGGTTTCGTCCAGATGGCCGGTGAAAACGGCTATCACCTTTGATAATTCATCAGAAGCGAAAATCTCCTGAATGGACGGGATGGACAGCCGAAGCTTGCGGAGCAGCACAATCTGCTTGATTTTAAGCAGATTTTCTTCGTCATAATACCGGTAATCGTTTTCAGCGCGGCTGCTTTTGAGGATTCCCGCGCTTTCCCAATAATGCAGAGAGCGGTGGGAAATCCCGAATTTGCTTGTGGCGTCGCCGATTTTCATTAACGAATTTTTATTCGTGAGCGAATCCTTATTCGTTTGCATAAAAACACTTCCTTTTATATACTTCACCTTCAGTATAAAGCCTTACGCAAGGTAAGTGTCAACAGTTTTTTGAAACAGGCATTACGTTTTTGATTTTATGATATCGCCACGGGTGATTTTCGCCAGCGCGCAAATCATTTTTTCATCGGAAAAATCGGTGACGATGTAACTGTTGCCTTTGATACCCGTTTCAAATGCCAAACCGTTTTCTTTAGTAAACGCGTCGCCGGAATCTGTTTTTTTCAGATACCACTTTTTTTCGCACAGCAATCCAAGGTTAACGCCGTCAAGGCAGATGTTGTATGTACCGAACATCTTTTTTGCCTTCACGTCGCCCGCATTTTTTAATTTTTCGCATACAAAATCTTTGAATTCCATTTTGCCGGCCCCTTCATAATATATTTTACAGCTTGTTTACCTGCGCTTTTATAAAACCTTTGACGCTTTTCTTCACGGGTACATATAATTCGTAATATTTGCCGTTCCCGGTTTGCAGCATACGGCAGTGGCGCGAAAAATCCGTACTTTCGCTGATATCCGGAGCATTTTTACGCGGGAAATCGACAAACTCCGCTTCCCAGCCCGGTTCGCCGCGCAGGTAAGGGGAACCATCGGGGTTTGTTTCCGTTATTTTAACGAATTTTCCGCCTTCAAGCATATATTCGTTAAAACCGTCGGGGCAAACAGCGCTTTCACCCGCTATAACGCCTTTTTTAAGGGGTTCGGCATAGAGCATCACGTGTTTAAAAAATTCCGCTTTATAGCCGACGGCCAGAGTGCCCGGCTCGGCGTTTCCGGGCAGGCTGTAATACGTCCGCAATTCCTCGTCGGGTACGGTTTTGCCGTTCAGCGGGTCTTCAAGCTTTGCGAATAAGCGCAGGGGGGGCAATTCGACTGTTTCAAACTTAAACTCGCCTTCCGCGCGGAAGGGTATCCACGTTTCGTCATACCCGCCTCGGGCGTCGTAGGAATATGTGCCGAACACGCGGGGATGGTCCAGGCTTAAATGCTGTTTTTCAAATGGGAGCTTATGCGGCTCGTCCATGTCCCAATGCTCCGCGCCGCCATTGAAATGACGGTCGCCGTTTATCCGCCACAAGCCGCCTTTTATTGTGCGGCGCATAAAATCCTCAGGTATATCCAAAGTATCGTCCGTGACGATGAAGTTTGAAAAACGCATCGGCTTGCCGTAATATTGGTGCAGGCTATAGCAGAAACGCGCCGTGCCGGGTGTTTTTAATAGCTCCGTCAGCCGTTTTTCAATATCGCCGTTGTCGAACCAGTCGGGATGGTCCTCCTCCCCGACCCGTTCCCAGCCCGCGGCCCCGAAATCGGGCCTGTGCTCCCAAAGCACAAGGCTTCCCGCGTCTTTCGGCGCGTCCGCGTCAACGGGGATATGGACGTCGCGCCAGTTTCCGCTTTTATCGTATATTTCAAACGGGAAACGGTACGCGTCCCAGCCGCGCTTTTCTTTGTCATAGAATTTATCCGTATAATGCCGCCATATTGACGGGTATTTTGATAAAGAAGAATTATATACCGCCCATTCGCCCGCGGGCATTTTGCGGAAGGTCACGCTTTCGGGCAGTTTTGACGCGTCCGGCTTTTTGTCGCATATAACGCCGAAAATAAAATCGTATTGCGAACCGTTAACAAAATTTGCCGTCGCGCCGATATATTTCCCTTCGTCAGATATATCAAGGGCTTTGCACAATCCCGGCATCAGAGGAAGCAGTGATTTTACCGCGTCCTCGTCTTTGGCGCTGATGGGCGTGTGCTTATGGCAATAACCCGCGATAAAGAATTCCCCTTTTTGAGAAAGCGTATATGCAACATCATTTTTGCGCACATCCTCGTGTTTTTCACCCGCTTTGACAGCATCCGAAAGGAAGCGTTCGATGATTTCCACGCAGGCGTTAAAATTGCCGCCGTCAATGAACATTTTTACCCTTTGCCCCCACATTGAACAGGCTTTTTTGCTTTTTCCGCCCAAATCAAGCGTGCGTGCGGGGGCCATCAATAAAGCGGTGCATTTATCCGATATGCAATGTGAGCATTTTCGGGCGTTCTTGAATAATATTTCACGGACGCCCGGGTCGCCTGTTTCGTCAAACAGCCGTTTCAAGCCTATGAAAGGTGTTTTGATTTCTGCCATCACGTCCCCGCCGTCCTCCGTAACCTCTAAATCCCTAAGAGAATATTCCGTGACGCTTATGCCGTCCTCACCCGTTTCCGTTTCAAATGAACAGCCGTATTTGAGGGCGAGTTCATGGAGCGTGTTAACAATATTTAACATTGGTTTTAACTTCCCTTTTTACATTATTTACGCCAGTATACACCACATAATGCGACAACAGCGTGTCATATTAACTGAAAAAATATTTATTTATCTGTCTTTTTGCCGTCGTTCCCCTTTTCGGCATAATGGCAGATATCCAAAATGATTTTACCCTTTTTATCGGGAGTAGTGAATCGAGGGCAGGTGTAACGCTCGAAAAACCAATACGCGCCTTCTTCATCCGGAATAACTTTCATGCCGTTTTTTTCACAGCTTCCGACAGCTCTGCCTTCATTAAAAAATACTGAGTCTCCTTTGCCGTAAAGCCACGCTACGCCGAGGTCGGATTCGGGAAAATCCACATATCCAAACCCTTCGGGAACCTCAGCGCTTTCAGGAAAGAACATCCCGATCCAATATTGGAAAGGCTCTTCTATTTTTTCGCCGTCTATTTCCGTTTCTTTCCAGCGCATCAGTCCGATGTAAGCGGTTGAATCCTCAAAATCCGCCTTTGGGCAAGCATCTTCAAGCAGTTTGAAGCGGCCTTTTTCATGCCACTCGTCCCACTGCTTCCCGAAACCGCCATCCACCCTGTCCCCGTCACCGTATTTTATCCCGATAAAACGTGTGGCGGGCACGCTTTGCCTATATGTTTTAATGACTTTTGGTTTTCTTTTTAATTTTAATGACATATCTTTATCTCCTTTATGTTATTATGAGAAGTTCTTTCATAAGCGCAAGCGCCTTTTCATCGGCGGCTTTCATTTCGTCGATATATTCGCAGATTTTTTGCCGCGTTTCCGGTTTTATCAGCTCTTTAAGCTGTTTTTGCCCACGGTCATAGCCGTTTCGGAAATTTTACGAACCCATCATAGCATACAAATGTTCTTCTGTCAATAAAAAACATAAATTTTTTTATTTGGAGATTGGTATGAATTCCATAAATCCTTCTATAAAAATTTCATGTTTTCTTATGCCCTTATGCTCGAACCCATAAGCCTCGTACCAGTTTTTCAATACGGTATTTTCCTCGATCAGGCTCAATTGTATTTTAGCCCCGCCGAGTTCCTTTACTTTATCAACGCAAAAATCAAGGAGCTGCCTGCCGCAACCTTTATGGCGGCATCCGGGCAATACGGCAAGGTTGTGCAGCATATACGCGCCGCCGTTTTCTTTTGACAGCGAAACATAGCCTGTCATCTGCCCCTCGTCATATAAGCCATACATCAGCCAGCCCGATCCAAAATGGTTTTGCAGCTTTTCGGCGGTCATAAAGCTTGTGTGGTTCGGCCACATTTCTTTTGTTATGCCGAATTCTTCCGCAACCGTCGCGAAGCTTGCGCGGATTACTTCTGCGGCGGCCTCAAGTTGTTTTGATTGAATTTTTAATATAGAAATACCCATATACTCACCACCTTTAATTTCTAATCCCTAATCCCTATAACGCGATGATTTCATTATTTAGTTTCATGTCAAAGACCATTCCTTTCTGCGAAAGGCACCAACAAGGAATGAAATGTGGTTGCCAATCGCTGTGGGTTTAATTTGCCGTCCAAATCTGTTAAAATATACTCTGTGGGACGGTATA
>WREG01000002.1 GCA_009779455.1 Oscillospiraceae bacterium | reverse complement strand
GATAAACGCCTGCCCGCCGAAGCCCGGCTCCACGGTCATAATCAAAACCATGTATAGTTTGTCAAGATAAGGGTAAACCCTCTCTATAGGCGTGCCGGGCTTTACCGTCAGCGCGGGTTTTGCGCCGAAGGATTTTATAAGGCCGATTACCTCACTCTTGTTTTCGCTTGTTTCCTCATGAAAATTGATGCTGTCCGCCCCGGCCTCCGCGAACGCCTTAATATACTTCGACGGCTCATCTATCATAAGATGAACGTCGAAAAAAAGATCCGAGCATTTTCGCAAAGCTGCCACAACAGGCGGGCCTATGGTTATATTATCCACAAAATGCCCGTCCATCACGTCGATGTGGACCATATCCGCGCCCGCCGTTTTTATGTCCGCCAGTTCCTCCGCCAGGCGGGAAAAATCGGCGGATAATAGTGAAGGGGCGATTTGCACCTTTTTATTTTCCATATCTCAACTCTCAATTCTCAACTCTCAACTATTTTTTCTAGGCACTCATATTATTTTTCAATATCGCAATCTGATTCCGGATCGACGGGATGCTCTCATCCATTATCTCTTTGAAATATCCCTCGTATTCATATGTTATATCTTCAAATTCTTTGTTGTTTATGCCGTCGATATACTGCTCCAGCAGTTTGACATCTTTTTCGTAGCAATGGAAGCTGTTGGCGCGGTGGGTATATGAACCTGTTTCCACGCCCAGTTCTTCCGCTATGCGCTTTTGAAGCATAATAAAAGCGAAAGCGTTCATAAAACTAGCCTCTACGGCGTCGTTGCTCCGCATTAAGACCTTGCAGTGGAGCTTGCCGCCGCGGATTAAATATTGGACGTGCTGAAGGCAGGCCGGGTCGCTGTTGAACGGGTCAACATTGTTGTCCCTGATGTTTATAACCGCCCTTCTGCTGTCGCTGTTGCGTTTCAGCTCGTTTATAACGAATTGCACCTGATCGAAGCCGCCGTTTTCGCAACGGGCATTGCCCGTGGGGAAGTTTACCATCCTGTCGTGATAAGTATATTCCCAGCAGTTGCCGTCGCCGATTTTAAAGTCCAATACGCCGTCCAGCACCTCCATCACATATTGCTGCAGCTCGTAAAACCCGCCGATATAGAGGCGGCTTATCATTGGCTCCGACAGCGGCTCGGCGGCGCAATAGGTCATTGAAACCTCTTTCTGCGTCTGCCCCCAATCGTCGCAGCTTGTGATTTCTCCCTTCTCATACAGCGCTTTTATGGCTTTGTGGTAAGCTTCAGGCAGGTTTTTGCCCTCTACAAATATTTCTTTCATGCTTATGACCATCCTTTTAAGGTTTTATTTAAATATTATACATTATTTTGACCTAAAACATACTGCTTTGCTCCCCCGTTTATTATGAGTTTTCAACTTTCAACTCAAAATTTCGGAATTTTTTAAAGCCTGTTTCATCCAAAACCGCCTCAATATAAATCCCCTCCGGTCGATATTCCTCAAAACTGACGACCCCGGCCTTCCTTATCTCAGCAGCGGCGGAGCCTAAATTGAACGGCAACAACAGTTTAACGCTTTTTCGCGGGTTCGGCAAAAGCTTTGCCATGCATTCAAAAAAGCGGTCAAGTCCCGTGCCGTTTAAAGCGGAAAGCCGGACGTTTTTATCATTTTCCGGCAGTGTGAACACGTTTTCCGCTTTGTCGCATTTGTTTAGCACGTTTAAAACGGGCTTGTTTTCCACTCCCAGTTCCTTTAAAATATCGTTTGTGACAGACAGATGCTCCTCGTATTCCTCGTTTGACGCGTCGCAGACGTTTAATATAAGGTCTGCGGAAACGGCTTCTTCCAATGTGGATTTAAAGGCTTCGACCAGTTTGTGGGGGAGCCGCGAGATAAAGCCGACGGTGTCTATCAGCATGATATTCCTGCCGTCGGGCAGTTTCAGCGCCCGGGAGGTGGGGTCAAGGGTGGCGAAAAGCTTGTCTTCGACAAACACTCCCGCGTCCGTCAAGGTGTTGAGCAGGGTGGACTTCCCCGCGTTGGTGTAGCCCACGATGGCGACGGCCGTCACCCCGTCTTTTTTCCGCCGTTCCCTATGCCGTTCGCGGCGTTTTTCAAGCTGTGCAAGTTCAGTTTCAAGGCTGTGAATCCTCCGCCTTATATGCCTCCGGTCGCTTTCAAGCTTGCTCTCGCCGGGCCCCCTCGTGCCTATGCCGCCGCCGAGCCTTGACAGCTCCGTGCCTTTGCCCGTGAGGCGGGGCAGGGAATATTTAAGCTGCGCCAGCTCGACTTGCAATTTGCCCTCGCTCGACCTCGCGCTTGCGGCGAAAATGTCGAGTATGAGGGTAGTCCTGTCCACGACCCTGACGTCGGTTTCCTTTTCGATGTTCCGCAGCTGTGAAGGCGTAAGCTCGCTGTCAAATATAAGCAGGTCAATATCGGCGTTTTCGCAAAGTTCCTTTATTTCCCTAAGCCGCCCCGAACCCACAAAGGTAGCGGGGTCGGGTTTTTCGCGTTTCTGCGTGACCTTGGCATAAACTTCCGCCCCCGCGGTCCTTGCCAGTTCCTCAAGCTCCGCTAGGGAGGCCTCCGCGTCGAAATCCCCGGTGTCGAGGGTGACGAGAACGGCGGTTTCGGGTTTTATCGAGTTTTCATATAATTCCATAGATAATTCCTTGTTAGCGAATCCATTCAATACTTATATTTTCAGATTTTTCGATAACATCAAACTCATGATGGTCGGAAGTAAGCAAAGAACCGTTTAAAACAATAGTTTCAGCCAGCGCTATTGAATCAGCTATTGATATTTTGTAAGAAGCTTTTAATCGTCCCGCTTCTGTAAACACATCATCCGTAATAACTGATTTTATGCGGATAGGTGAATCTTTTATTGTTTTCACCATATCATCCGCAGATGTTTTTCCGCATTTGCGGATGATATCATAATATACTTCAAGAAGGTTCAGTTTGTTCATTATTACAACCGCTTTACCGGTCATAGCATCGACAAGAACATTTTTGACCATTTCTTTTCCGTTTTCCTCGTTCAACATAGCAATTAAAGCGCAGGCATCCAGCACATAGGTTTTCATAATTCCAGATCCTTTTCTGTTTGTTTTTGCGCTATAAAATCTTCCGTTGACAATTTGCCTGAAAACATTCCCTGCAAACGGTCTATGGCCGCCATTGCGCGCTCCGTTACATCGGCAACGGGCGTTAACGTAATAACGCCGTTTTCTTCATTAAATTTTATTTTATCGCTACGGATATAGCGGAATAAATGATCCGGCAGAGTGTTGACGTTTAAGATCATTTCGCCCATTGAATTCATCTCCTATCTTATTTATAAAGCGGCCCATACGCCTCACACGCCTTATAATCCGCGCTCTCAAGGCATTTCGTGCCAAAAGCAGCCCAGGCGTGCGGCCTGTATATGTCCTTATCCTCGACATTGTGCATTGATACGGGGATTCTGAGCATACTCGCCAGCGTTATCAAATCCTTGCCTATATGCCCCACGGTCAGCGAGCCGTGGTTCGCGCCCCAGTTCGCCATTACGGAATATACGTCTTTGAAGGCGTTTTCGCCCGTTAATCTCGGCGCAAACCATGTGGTCGGCCAGGTGGCGTCCGTCCTTTTCCAAAGTATATCGTTGGCGTCGTCGGGCAGGGTCACGGTGTAGCCTTCGGCTATCTGCAAAGTCGGCCCCACGCCCTCTGTGATGTTCACCCGTATCATGGTCACGGGCAGCTCCGCGAGGGTCTTGAAGTGGGAGGAATAGCCGCCGCCCCTGAAATAGCCCCTGTTGGCGGGGCACCAGTCGGTAGCTTCAAGCATGGCCTTTATATCGTTGTCATTTATATCCCACCAAGGTTTTATGGCAGCTTCGCCGCTCTCGTTCTTAGCGGCGGCGGTGCCGTCAAGGGCGGCCGCGCCTGAATTTATGAGGTGTATAAAGCCGTTCGCCGCAAGGCCCTCGGGCTTTTTGCCCGTGACGCGCTCGTAGGCGTCGGGGCTCCAATAAGTCCGCACGTCGGCGAAAATGCTGGCCGTACCCGTCAGAAGCTTGCCGAAAAGCATGGAAACGCCGTTCAGGCCGTCGTTTTCGGTGGCGAATGTCAGCGGCTCCTTTTTGCCGTTCCAGTCGAAACTTGAATTCAGTATCGCTTCGGTGAAATCGCCGTTGGGGAGGTAGTCCGTCCATTGCCTCTGACCCTGGAAACCGCTCAATATGGCGTTTTTGCCGAGGGCTTCCTCATGCCAGCCCGTATCCAAGGCTCCCGCTTTGGGGGCTTCGTCCCCGACGGGCTTCACGCTGTCGAGCTTTTTATTGCCGAGCATGATGTCGCGGCAGATAAGGGTCATCTTTACACAGAATTCCCAGTCAGCGTCCTTTTTATCCCTGCCCACGTCAACATCGTTGATATCCATGCCCTCTTTGCAGTTTTCTTTCGTCCATTTAAGGGCTTTTTCGTATTCCTCATGGTCGTAGATACCCAGTTCTATCCTGCGGCTTATCTCGCACATATCCGTCCATTCGGGGCGGATGCCGAGGTAATTCTGATAGAAGGCCGCGTCGCAGTAGGAACCGTAGATGCCCATCGAAACCGCGCCGATGCCGACGTATGTCTTGCCCTTCATCTGCCCGGCGGTCAGAGCGGCGCGGGCGAAACGCAGTATTTTCTCTTTTACGTCGCAGGGTATCCCGTTGTCGGTCACGTCCTGCACGTCATGGCCGTAAATCGAGAACGCGGGCAGGCCTTTTTGGGCGTGGGCGGCCAAAACCGCCGCGAGATAAACCGCGCCGGGCCGCTCCGTGCCGTTGAAGCCCCAAACGGCTTTTATGGTGTTCGGGTCCATGTCCATGGTCTCGCTGCCGTAGCACCAGCAGGGGGTGACGGACAGCGTGGCGGTGACGTTTTGCGTCTCAAAGAATTCCGCGCATTTCGCGGCTTCCGTCCCGCCGCCTATTGTGCAGGGGGAAATGACGCAGATGGCCGCCGCGCCGTCTGAATAGCGGCAGTTCGCCTCAATTAATTCCTTCGCGGCCTTCGCCATGCTCATGGTTTTCTCTTCAAGGCTCTCGCGGACGCCGCCCCAGCGGCCGTCTATGATGGGCCTTATGCCTATTTTTGGATATGACATAATGTTAACCTTCCTTTACAGTTTTATATTTTTCAATGCAATTCTTATTATGCAGTTAGAATAAACCTTTTTGAAAATGTACATGCCGGACGTTTTACGGTTCCTGTAATTTGTTTCCGTATGCATGATAAGCCCCAGATACAGCCTCATCAGGTTTATCCGCGTCACGGTCTCGTCGGTTTTTTCAAAGGGATTTGCCGCCCGGCTGTTGTACCCGTCGATAAGGACCCCGTGGGGCAGGCCGAAAAAGCTGAAATTCACGAAATCCCCCAAAGGGTCTCCGAAATAGCTTCTTTCGGTGTCGATTATGGCCTCGATTTCTTTGTTGCCGTCTATAAAAATGTTCCCCGCCCAAAGGTCGAAATGGGTCAATCTCGGCTTTTTCACATTCCGCAGTATCTTTTCGGCCTTCGGTATTATATCGGCAATCTTTTTCTCGCAGGGTATCCGTATATTCTTTTTCTTCGAGTCCTGCATGATATTTTGCATCATTGAACTGTAGGCCGTAAACCAATTATCGTGTAAACCGCATTGGCGGTAACCGAAATCTTCGCATTCAATATTATGGAGTTCCGCCGTTATTTCGCCCAAGCGGTACATGACCTTGTTTTTTTCGTCTTTTTTAAGGCGGCATTTATTCATCGGTTCGCCCGTCAAAAAACTTAAAATATACCAGTCCGCCGGGATGATTTCTTTAGAAAAATCGGAATAAATAACGTCTGGGACGGGGATGCCGGTATTTTTAATCAATGAATAAACGAATAATTCGGTTTCGGCTATGTCCCGCTCGTATGTCAAAACCTCGGCGTTTTTTTCGGGGGCGATTTTAAGCAAAAACCGCCCTTTTCCCGTTTCGAGCCTGTACGCGCTGTTAAATTCGCCGTCGGTCAGGGGGGTAATTGAAATAATTCCCCCTAAGTTCGCTTTTTTTGCGATTCGGTTTAATATTTCTTTAGGATATTCCTTTTTTGTGAAACTGGTCATTATTAATTTAACGGTATCTCATATTCATACGTTTCATACCATTCATTTTGTATGAAATTCCTCGCCCGCAATACGACTTTATCGGCATACCCCTCGACCTGCCAGCCTTTGCCGGGATCTAAAATGCTTCCATAGCCGCCCTGACCGAAGACGGGGCCGTCTACGAGGTAAAGGGAATCGCCGATTTTGGAGAAAGCGCTGTGGTCATAGGTATTATGGAGATGCCCCGTGAAGAAGAACACGTTGTCATAGGCTTCCATTATGGCCTGAACCGCGTCGGACTGCTCGCCCATTGCGCCCTCCGGCCACTGGTTCTGCACGTTGTTCGTGTTGTTGAGGGGCATGTGGTGGAACACGAATACGGGCTTGCCGGAGGCCGACGCCTCCTCCATAATGCCGGCAAACCAGTCAAGCTGTGTTTCCGATATATAGGACGACACCCCGTTGTCCCTTTCCGTGCCTAAAACTAAAAAATAATAGCCGTTTACAACCTTACTGTAATAAACCTTATCGGTTTCGCCGCCCATAAGGTTGTTGTAATAGCCAGCGAACCTTTCAAGCTCTTTTTCATAGCTTTCGCCGCTCCATGTGTCGTGGTTGCCTATTATGGGGAAGAAATTCGCGGACTTTGAATAAGCAGCCAAAGTGCCGTAAAGCACGGCGTATTCCGTTTCCTGCCCGTTCATGGTCATGTCGCCCACAATGCAAAGCGCGTCGCTGCCGCCCTTCGCCGCGTTCGCACCCAAAAGGGCTTTTTTAAGGTATTGCTGGCGCGAAATGGTGAAGGATTCGATATGCGTGTCGGCCAATACGGTGAAATTGACGAGGATTTCCCCATCCTCATATTTCGGCGCGAACTCCGGCGCGGCCGGGGTTAAAAAGGGGAAGGACAGAGAGAAAAACAGGCAGATGGATACGAAGAAGGCTACGATTTTTTGGAGTGAGAACGGTAACATTTTTGTCAGATCCTTTCTTTATTTAATTGAGAGTTGAGAGTTGAGAGAAATGTATAACGGAAAACAAAAAATTCTCCACTCTCAATTCTCAACTCTCAACTTATTAAAATCAACATACGCGCTATCCCACGCGCCGCAGCTGGATGGCTCATAAATTTTCAAGTTTTCGCCAGCCGCAATAATTTCCCGCGCTTCCGCCACGGATTTTATATCGCCCGACGCGATCAGCTGCACCGCGATATTGCCTAAAACAGTCGCTTCCGCAGGCCCCGCCACAACGGTTTTATTGCAGGCATTCGCGGCCATCTGCGACAGGAAGCCGTCTTTTGCGCCGCCGCCCACGATATGGATTTTATCGTATGTTTTGCCGGTGCATTCAAGAATATTTTCAAGGGTATAACGGTATTTCAGCGCGAGGCTTTCATATATGCAGCGCATTATTTCGCCCGTATTTTCGGGGACGGGCTGACCTGTTTTCTTCGCGTATTCAATTATCCTGCCCGGCATATCCCCAGGCGAGGCGAATTCCGGCGCGTCGGGGTCAATAAAGCATTTGAACGGTTCCGACTGTGCCGCCATGCGTTCAAGGTCGGCGTAGGAATAATCTTTCCCCTCTTTTTGGTATTGGCGTCGGGTTTCCTGTATGAGCCAAAGCCCGCAGATGTTTTTCAGGAAGGCCACGGAATAGCCATAGCCGCCTTCGTTAGTGATATCGTAGCGTCTTGATTTTTCGCCTATAATAGGCGCGTCAAGCTCCGTACCCATCAGCGACCATGTGCCGCTGCTTATAAAAATGAAATCTTTTTCGATGGCGGGGACGGCGGTCACGGCGCTCCCGGTGTCATGTGACGCCACGGCTATGACCTTAGCCTTCGGCACTCCCAATTCTTCGCATATCGCGTCGTTTAAAGCTCCCACGGCCGAGCCTGTTTTGATTATGGGGGTAAAAAGGCTTTGCGGGATGTTCAGTTTATCCATTATTTCCGCCGACCAGCCGTTATTTTTTATGTCAACAAGCTGTGTCGTGGTCGCGATGGAATATTCGGTCGTTTTTTCGCCCGTGAGGAAAAAATTTAAAAGGTCGGGGAGCATGAGCAATTTATCCGCTCTTTCAATTATGTGCGGGCGGTTTTTGATAAGGGACAGAAGCTGGAAAACCGTGTTGAATTCCAAAAATTGTATGCCTGTTACACCGTATAATTCGTCCTTAGAAATATATTTTTCCGCTTCGGCAATCATCCCCGCGTTGCGGCTGTCCCTATAATGGACGGGGTTCTCGACAAGGCTGCCGTCGCTGCCGACAAGCCCGAAATCAACGCCCCATGTATCAATGCCTATGCTCTCAAAACCGCCTTCGGCTTTTGCTTTTAAAATGCCCTGCTTTATCTCGTGAAAAAGCCTAAGGATATCCCAGTAAATAGCGCCGTTTATGCTCACGGGGTCGTTTGAGAAACGGTGTATTTCTTTTAAATTTATTTTTTCGCCGTCGAACCGCCCCAAAACCGCGCGGCCGCTTGACGCGCCAAAATCGAAGGCTAAAACCTGTTTGTTCATATGATTTCTCCTAAAGATGATGGGTGGAAGATTCATGCGGTATTGTGAAACAATATTTCGGTCGATGGCCGAAAAGCATAAATCTTCCCGAGGTTGAAAATTTTAATTTTCAACCTTTACGCCTTTTTTAAGGATTATATTGGCGTACAGCGCGGTTTCCCCCGTGGCGATTATGGCGTAGGCGTCCCGTGCGCGTTCATAAAAGGCGAACCGCTCGACCTCTTCAATTTTAGTCGTGAAGCCGTATTCAAATATGATGTCTTTATAAGCGTCCCATATTTCGGGCCTTTCGCCGCCTGCCGTAGCCATGAGGGCCACGGGGGCTTCGACGTGTTTGTCGAGGGGGAAAAGCTTCAGTATGGCTTCAAGAAGCGGCGGGACGCAATGGCCGTCGGCCCGTACAAGCTTTTTCGCGTTGGACGCGGCGGGGAAGTTGCCGTCGCCGATGACAATTTCGTCGCCGTGGCCCATCTCGGCCAAAATTTTCAGCAGTTCGGGGGAGATAATATCGGGGATGCCTTTTAACATTGTAAAATCCGCCTTTTAATGAAATTAAAGAAATAGAACTCTTTCATATTATTTTCCATATTTATTGTAGCATAAAATTTTTTGGTTGTCGAGTGATTATTATTGAAAATATAAACTATTTTTTAATAAATATAAATTATTTTTTAAATATGCTTGAAATCATTGTAAAATTAATGTATAATCAATGTAAACTAATAATTATAGAGGTGTTAAGCTTATGAAAACAAAAAAATTGACGGCAATAATATTGTCAGCTTTGATGTTGTCAGCGTTTATAGTTCCGGGGATAAACGCGTCCGCCGCGTCTGGCAGAACATTCCTTGAAATTAAAAACCCTTACGAAACCGTTGATTTCGGTACGTGGAACCGATATAAAACAGAGCTTCACGCGCACACGCTGTACAGCGACGGGTCAACTACAATTTCAGACTCCGTAGAAGAATATTACGCACAGGGCTACGATATATTGGCGATAACGGATCACGGCGTTATAAACAGGGGCTGGAACGTCAAACCCCAATTGGTTCCGATTTTGGGTTACCAGTCTTACATAAACGTATTGAAGCCGGTGCCGCAGGACAGATACGAGGAAATAACGGTTGAGGGCAAAGACCGCGGCGGAAGGATAATGCTTGACGTTGACAGGGGAATCGAACTGAACGCCGCCGTATTGACAAAGACGCATATCAACGGCTTTTTCTGCGAATACGGCCAGTCTTACTGGGGCAAAGAATATGACTACGAAACATCGGCAAAAGGCGTTGACAAGGCCGGGGGGCTTTCCTTTATAAACCATCCGAGCCATCCGATCCTTGATAAAATCAATAATGTTGAGGACGCGCTGGAATCAAACGATTTTTTGCGTTTTGCCGATCTTTTTACAAAATATGAGAATTCGCTTATAGGCCTTGAAGCTTATAACGACGGGGACAGCGGAAGCAAGGGCCGTCTTGTGTGGGACGGGGTTTTGCAGGTCAATGTCCCGCGCGGGAAAAACGTATGGGGCTTCGCTAATTCGGATTCCCACAAGCTGGAAACAATAGGCAGCTCAAGCGAGGTTTTCTTAATGCCGGAGAACACAAATGAAGCCTTAAGGACGGCTATGGAAAACGGCACGTTTTATATTTGCTCAAAGTGGGACAATACGAGGCTGGGCGGCGAAGGCCTGCCGAGGGGCAACGGTAATTACGCCAAAATAAATGACATTACAGTAGACAACAGCAGCTTTACAATAACTTTGGACGTTACAAGCGACCTTGACGACCACGTAATCGAATGGGTTACGAATTACGGTAAAATTATCGCCACCGGCAGCGCTTTGGACCTTTGCGATCCCGAAGTTGCAGACGAGGTAGGGTTTTATGTAAGGGCGCAGATTATAAATGAAGGCGGAATTGTCTGTACGCAGCCTTTTGTTATTGACGACGGCACGCTGGATTCATTGGCGACCGATCTTACCCCGCCGGACACGACGGGCAACGCGTTTCTTGACGCCCTCATGCGTTTGTTTAATATGTTTTATAATTCAATTTTCGGGGCTCTTATCAGAATGTATATTATAAAATAAATTAAATTGCAAAAAATAAATCCCTGTTTGCATTTTCATAATGTTGA
This sequence comes from Oscillospiraceae bacterium, assembly GCA_009779455.1. Taxonomy (GTDB): domain Bacteria; phylum Bacillota; class Clostridia; order Oscillospirales; family Acutalibacteraceae; genus WREG01. The sequence goes on along the minus strand of WREG01000002.1, from coordinate 14,500 downwards.
CAGGGTTTTTTATTTTTAATAAAGAGTATAAATTGTCTGATACCGGGGCATATTATGTTCAAAAGATTTAAGGAGATTTCATATAATGAAAAAAGCAATTTTAATACTGTTTATAATCGCGATCGCCTGCGTTTCCCTTTTTGCCGGATGCAAAAGGGCGCGGGACGGAGTGACGACGACGCACCACAGCACTACAGCCCATACAACTACGCACGTTTCAAGCGAATCCGCTTCGCATACAGGTGCCCTTGAAAGTATGCTTACAGATTTGGAAAGCGGGCTGGGCGGGACATCGGCGCACACCACAACCGCGCCGGCGACAACAAAAAAGTAATTGGAAAAATAGCGTCCGGCGTTTAGCCGCGTAAAAAAATAACCCGCCTGTTTAAAGCGGGTTATTTTTAATTGTTTATCAATCGCTTATGGATTCAAGGATTTGCGCTATATTTAAATAGAAATCCTTAATCCCCGGCGTGCCGCCTATTTTCATGCCGCCGGCGAAATCAAGATGGTCATAATCCTCAAGAAGCGGCATTACCTGCCATTTGCCTTTTTCGATATTGTTTTCGTCGTATGTTTTATACGGCTCGCTGAACGGGTATTCGGCGGAAACCACACTGACAAGGCCGTCGTTGGGAAGCCAGCTGTCGTCGATTATAATCCCGCAATCCGTTAAAAACGGTTCGTGTTTTAGCCCTATGCTTTTGGACGGCTCTTTGAAAAAGAACCACATATCGGATTTCGGTATGTAATTGCCCGCGTCGTCCGGCTCGGATTTTTGACCGACAAAGCTGAAATAGTAAATATCCGATTGGCAATCAATTGTTTGGTTGAGCGCGTACGCGCCGTCTATGCTGAGGTCATAATTTGAGTTGTCCGTGCCGCTGTTGAACGCGGAGTATTTTTTAACGGTCCCTATCGGGTCGCGGCGCAGGTCTGCGTTGGACATTCCGAAATGTTCAAGCCTGAAGGGGTAAATCCTGTTTACTTCGGGTACAAGCTCGCCCATTACGACCAGCATACCGAAGGCGATATCCAAAGCGCCCGTGCTGCCGCTTTCTACAGCCGGCGAAAGTATGGCGGCCCCGTTATGGGGCGCGGCCAAAGTGGTGATTGAAGCGATACTGCCGCTTAATTCGCCTGTAAACAGCGGGGAAATATCTGCGGCGGCGTCAGCGATCTCGACAGCGCTGCCCTCTTCGCATAACTGGGTGAAAAGGCGTACCGTCGCGCCGCCGAAGCTGTGGCCTATCATATGTATCTTATTTTCAGCGTCCCATTCGGGTACAAGCTTTTCATACGCAAGCCCGTACCTGTTGTGGCCGTGTTCGGCGGAGTGGGCCGCTCCGTAATCCACCGTAGCCCCGGCAAGCTGCGCGTAAAGCTCGCAGGCGCGGTCCCAGGCGCTTGAAACAGGGCCGACGGACACGGCATAGGTTTCGTAGCCTTCCGACGCAAGGTAATCGGACATATTGCCCGCGAACATCCCCCAATGGGGCAAAACGTTGTTAAGCGCCGCACCCTCGCCCCAGCCGCCGAGGCCGTGGACGAACACGATGGGGTAACAGTCCTTCATTACATCGGCGGGCTTTGGCGGGCCGAAGCCGAACAAACCTGCTATCATAGTCCAAAGCGCGAGAATTATTGCAATAATTTTACTGAGCATAATAAAACCGTCCTTTCGAAAATTGGTTGCATTTTTTAGTATACTATTTTAAGACGAAAAGTCAAGCGTTTTAAGCTATTTTGCTACAAAATTTATAAGCTTGCCCTTGATATAAATTGATTTCACCAAGGTTTTCCCGTTTATCTCCTCAGAAATCTTTTCATCCGCTTTAGCGGCGGCGAAAGCGTCCTGTTCGGATATTTCAGCGTCAACCGTTATCTTTGATCGGATTTTGCCGTTTATCTGGATGACTATCTCCACTTCGTCAGCCTTGCATTTTTCTTCGTCGTATGAAGGCCATTTTTGTTCCGTCACAACTCCGCCGAATTTCAAAATCCCCCACATTTCTTCGGTAATATGCGGCGCGAAGGGGCTTAGCAGCAGCAAAAAGGCGCGAAGCTCGGCACGGTTTACGCTCCTGTTGTCATAAATCCCGTTTATAAGGCTCATCATGGCGGCTATGGCCGTGTTCGCTTTTAAATTGTCGATATCCTCGGTGACTTTTTTGATTGTCCTGTGGACGGGGGTTTCAAGCTCTTTTGAATACGCGCTGCCGTCCCTCAATATGTCCGGAAGGGCGAACACCCTGTCAAGGAAGCGCTTGCAGCCCTTTATCGAAGCGGAATTCCACGGGGCGGCTTTCTCAAAATCGCCGATAAACATCTCATAGAGCCGCATGGTGTCCGCGCCGTATTTCTTTATAATGTCGTCGGGGTTTATCACGTTGCCCCTCGATTTGCTCATTTTTTCGCCGTTTTCGCCCAATATCATGCCGTGGCTGGTTCTTTTCGCGTATGGCTCTTTTGTGGGGACGATGCCGATGTCGTAAAGGAATTTATGCCAAAAACGGCTGTAAAGTAGGTGCAATGTTGTATGCTCCATGCCGCCGTTGTACCAGTCCACGGGCGACCAATATTCCAAAGCCTCTTTTGAAGCCAATTCTTTGCCGTTATGCGGGTCGGTGTAGCGCAGGAAATACCATGACGACCCCGCCCACTGGGGCATTGTGTCCGTTTCGCGCTTCGCGTCCGCGCCGCAGGTCGGGCATTTTATGTTGACCCAGTCCGTCAGCTTCGCAAGGGGGGATTCGCCCGTGTCCGTCGGCTCATAGCTTTCGACCATAGGCAGTTTTAACGGCAGCTCGCTTTCGTTCAGCGGCACAAAGCCGCATTTCGGGCAGATTATTATAGGTATAGGCTCGCCCCAGTACCTCTGCCGCGAAAAAACCCAGTCCCGCAGTTTATAATTGACCTTGGGCTCGCCCAAATTGTTTTCCGCAAGCCACTCCGTTATTTTTATTTTTGCTTCCTCCACGGACAAGCCGTCCAAAAAACCGGAGTTTACCATAATCCCCGTTTCGCAGTCGGTGAAAGCCTCTTTTTCGATATCCCCGCCCGACACCACTTCGATTATAGGCAGGCCGAATTTTTTTGCGAACTCCCAGTCGCGGGTGTCGTGGCCCGGGACGGCCATAATCGCGCCCGTGCCATAGGACACCAATACATAATCGGATATAAAAATCGGGATTTCCGCGCCCGTCACGGGATTTACGGCGCGTATGCCCTTAATTTCAACCCCGGTCTTGTCCTTGTTGATTTCCGTGCGCTCAAAATCGCTTTTTTTCGCCGCCGCGTCCCTATAAGCCGCGATTTCGTCGGAATTTTCGATTTTCGGCTGCCATTTTTCGATAAGGGGATGCTCGGGGGATATAACCATATAAGTCGCGCCGAAAAGGGTGTCGGGGCGCGTGGTGAATACCCGCAAAACGTCGCCCGCCGTCGATTTGAAGTCAACCTCGGCTCCCGTTGAGCGGCCAATCCAGTTTTTCTGCTGTGTTTTGACCCTCTCGATATAATCAAGGCCGTCCAGATCGTCTATCAGCCTTTGGGCGTAGGCGGTGATTTTGAGCATCCACTGGCTTTTTACCTTCCTCACGACCTCCGCGCCGCAGCGTTCGCAGACGCCGTTCACGACCTCCTCATTTGCGAGTACGCATTTGCACGAGGTACACCAGTTGACCGCCATTTCTTTTTTATAGGCCAAACCGCGCTCGAAAAGCTTTAAAAATATCCACTGGGTCCATTTGTAATATTCCGGGTCGGTGGTGCTTACCTCGCGGCTCCAGTCGAACGAGAACCCCAATGCCCTGCACTGCGCCTTGAAGCGGGCTATGTTCTTTTTCGTCACGGCTTCGGGGTGGACGTGGTTTTTGATGGCGTAGTTTTCCGTCGGCAGGCCGAAAGCGTCCCAGCCCATAGGGAACAGGACGTTATAGCCGTCCAGCCGCTTTTTCCTCGCTATGATGTCAAGGGCGGTATAAGGCCGCGGATGCCCCACATGCAGCCCCTCGCCCGACGGGTAGGGGAATTCTATAAGGCAGTAGTATTTAGGCTTGTCCCCGCCGTTAGGCGCATGGAAAACGCCCGTCTCCTCCCATTTGTCCTGCCATTTTTTCTCTATATTTTTAAAATCGTAGTTCATAATACGCACCCCTAACTTCTAATTAAGAAATTTTGCTAACCGTAGCCGTTAACAACATTAAATCTTTCCGGCGGGGGCAAGCCCCCGCCCTACGATGTGGTGATTTTAAAGTTGTTCAATATTTTCTCCTTGAAAATCAACGATTTTCGCATCCGACCATAGCCTTTCCAGATTATAATAGTCCCGCTGGTCGGGCAGGAAAAGATGCACTATGACGCTGCCGTAGTCCAGCAATATCCATCCCGTCGCCCGGCCTTCGATTCCCTTCGGCATTATGCCGCCATTTTTAAGCTCTTTTTCAAGCTCGCCCGACAGCGCTTTGATGTGGGTGCTCGAAGTGCCTGTGGCGATGACGAAAAAGTCCGCGAGGATGGAAAGCTCGTCGATTTGGATTGTTTTTATATCGACGGCCTTTTTGTCGTCTAAAATTTTTATTATTTTGTCTTTTAAAGTTTTCATAATTGCTCCTGTCTTAATTATTCCTGATTCCGTAGGGGCGGGCCTTGTGTCCGCCCCTGATTTTGTTATGATTGCCGGGCGGGCATGATGATTTCGTTATATGCGGATATGGTATCCGGGTGTATCGGAAATAATTTTTTTATAAGCTCTTCTATCGAAAACGCAAGCCCTTCCTCCATCGCTTCGTCTAAGTCCCTCGCGGCTTTTTCCCTCATTCGCCCCACACCGTCATATACCCTGTCGGCGGATATGAAATCGGCGATATATAGCACTTTTTCCAAAAGGGTCATCCCCGATTTTGCTGTGGTGTGGCAGCGGATGGCGGACAATATTTCGCTGTCGCGCACAAAAAGGAAGTCCCGGGCGTAAATTTCCCCGGCGATGGCGTGCCAAAGCTTGGGGAGGGCCAGTTCAAGCGCTGAAAGCGCAACGCCGCCGCCACTGATTATTTCTAATTGCTCCGTTTTTGGGATATCTTTCATTATATCATGCAACAGCCCCGCTGTAAAGGCTTTTTCCGCGAACACATCAAAGGAATTAACGTGTTCGCTGAGGTATCCATATTTAATTGACAAATTTTTCGCAGTTTCCGCCACATTAAGGGAGTGGGCGAACCTTTCGGGGGATAATTTCTCTTTGACCGCCTGTGTATATGCTGCTATTTTATCAGACATAAAGCCGCCTTTCTTCAATATAGGCCTCAACCTTTTTCGGTACAAGGGATGATATATCCCCGCCGCCCTTGATTTTTTCGCGTATCATAGTCGAGCTGACAGGCATATTATCCCTTGACACGTCGAAAACAGTACACAATCCTAAAATTTCTTTGTATTTATACCACGTATCGAAGGACGACATCATGTCCGAGCCGATTATAAGAAAAATTTCCGCGCCGGGATATTCGTTTTTTATCGTTTTTACAGTGTCTATCGTAAAGCTTTTGCCTTTGCGGGCTATTTCCATATCGGATACGGTATATTTCCCCGCAGGGAAGGCGAGACGGCACATATTGAGCCTGTCCGCAGCGGGGGCAAGCCCGTCCGCGTCTTTATGGGGAGGGATAAATGCAGGTATTATATATATTATATCAAGGGCAAGCCCGCTCGTCGCCCTTTCGCCCAAATATATATGCCCGTTGTGAGGCGGGTTGAAGCTTCCGCCTAAGACGCCTATTCGCATAAAATATTTTCCTTAGCCTGTTCAATTTTTTGAAGCCAGATTTTTCTATTGTCTAACGCGAAATTAACAGGTATTTTACCGTCTTGTTTTATTGCGATGCTGTTTATCGCTCCGATTTTTGTGCGTTTAGATATATCTGATATGTCCGATAAATTAATGTTATGCCTACGATCTTGAAGTTTATGTTTTTGAGGTATAAATATAAAAATAAGCTCGGTATTTGTTAGAAAAAGCCAACCTCTGTCGCCTGATAATCCCGTTTTTATAAAGCGGGTGGCGGCTCCGTCATAAATAATATCCACGTGTTCGGACATTACCTGTTTAATTTTTTTAAATTTTTTTGATTGAGAGTACAACAAAACAAACCAAAAAACTGTAAAAAATATACCCATTGATATACCGTATATTACACCTCTTTTTATGCTTTTATCGAATATGAAATGTAAAATTGACGTAATTAACCCGAATAATACACCTTGTAAAAGTCCTGATTTAATAGCTTGTTTCATTATAAATACCTCCCAAAATTTTATACATAAGAACGGTGTAGGGGCGGCCATTGGCCGTCCGTTTTATACAGGTAGATTGCTACAGGAAAATTAGACGGCCAATGGCCGCCCCTACATATTTTAATTTCTAATAAGCGCCATAACCTCCGCCCTCGTCCTCGCGTCGGACTTCACAATGCCCCGCAGCGCCGAGGTCTGCGTGACCGACCCCGCCGCCTTGGCGCCGCGCATTGTCATGCAGAGGTGTTCCGCCTCAATGACGACGGCCACGCCCCGGGGCTTCAAATTTTCATCAAGGAAATCAGCGATTTGCGAGGTCAGCCGCTCCTGAAGCTGGGGCTTTTTCGCGAAGCAGCCCACTATCCGCGCCAGCTTTGAAAGCCCTATGACCCTGCCGTTTTTCGGGATGTAGACAATGTGCGCCCTGCCGATAAAGGGCAGAAGATGGTGTTCGCACATGGAATAAAGCGGGATGTCCCGCACCGTCACCATCTCGTCGCTTGAATTTTCGGCGAAAAATTTCAGATGCTCCCGAGGGTCCTCATTCAGCCCCGAAAATATCTCCCCATACATATCCGCGACGCGCCCGGGGGTTTCCAGAAGCCCATCACGGTCGGGATTCTCGCCGATGGCAAGCAGGATTTCACGCACGGCGGACTTTATTTTTTCTTTGTCCATTTGATAACCTCTTTTAATGCAGAAATAATAATGCAGAATGCAGAAATGATGTCGAGTAGTTAGATTTATTCTAATTTATAAGTTTTCGCCCGACAACTATTTTTAGATTATATAAAGTTTTAAAATCAAAAATTATAAAATATATTAATTTTTATTACGCGACATAAAACTAAAAAATAAATATAACTATAACGCGACCTTATTTCTGCATTCTGCATTTTTATTTAAAATTTAATTCTTCATATGCCGCAGTAACATAAGTCATCTTCGCAATCGGCAGCATTTTTATAACCGGCAGCGCGTTGACGTAGTCATGCGCCGAAATATTGCTGTCGGTCAGGTTGATAAGCCTTGAAAACAGCGTTTCGCCCTTATCTATGTTTTTTGCCGTGACATACGCGCCGAATATGTCGCATAGGGTTTCGCACTGCAGCTCCGCAAGCCCTTCGCCCGCCGCGCCGTATCTGATATAATACAGCAAAGTCACGCTGTTGAGGTTCTGCCTGCCCGCTTTTAAGTGAAGGCCGATATTCTGTTCGTCATATGATATATCATTTTTAACATATACCGTGACATCGCCCATAAGCTTCGCAAGGGCTATAAAATTTCTCTCCGCAATCGAAACATACCTGTCGAGTTTGTATGGGCAAATCCCCGATACCGCCGCCATAAGCTGTGTCAGGCCGCCGAATTCGTATTGGCTGCTTATATCGCCCGTAAAGCCGTTGGCGGCAAGTGTGGCGTCGCCCGGTATGGGCGTAAGGGCTATAAGCCTTTTGTCAAGGTCGGCCAAAGCGGTGACAACAAAGCAAACTTTGCCCTCGTCGCTCATCAGCGCAAGCATAAAGCCCGCGCTGCCCGTGAAGCCTTCAAGGTCAGGTTCCGCCGCCGTGTTTTTTTCGGTTTCCGTTTCGCTTGTAACGACGGAACGCAGATAAGCCAGGGTAATTTTCTTTTTTATATATATCCCCGTCATTGTAACGGCGGACAATAATATAAGGACGGCAAAAACCAGAGCGAAAGCACGGAATTGCCGCGCGTTTTCCCTTTTTAAATCCCGTTTTGTCCAATAGCCCTTTTTCATACACCATGTCCGTTAATTATTACATTCAAATCGCTGATTAAAATTCATAAATGGTTTTAACAATGATTCGCTTTACTATATTATATAATAAAACTTTATAAAAACAAGTATTAATATTGACAAAACTGCGACAGGGAAGTATTATTAAATTATGGATAACATTATATTAACGGGGATGCCCGGCTGCGGCAAAAGCACCGTGGGGGTAATATTGGCAAAAATCATGGGCTATGATTTTCTTGACGCCGACCTGCTGATCCAAAAAAGGGCAGGTATGCTGCTGCATGAGATAATCAGCGAAAAAGGCGAGGACGCTTTTTTGCGTTTGGAAAACGAGGTAAATTCATCAGTTGCGGCTGAGAAAACCGTTATTGCCACGGGGGGAAGCGTGGTTCTATGCAAAGACGCCATGGAGCATTTTAAGGCGATTGGGAAGATAGCGTATATCAGGCTGCCTCTTGAACTGATCGAAAAACGTGTTGGGAGCTTGTCGAAAAGAGGGGTTGTAAGACAGGGGGCGGAAGATTTAGCCGGGATTTACGCGGCCCGCACGCCCTTATACGAAAAATATGCGGACGTTATTATTGACGTGGACGACAGGCCTATTGAGGAGCAGGCTAAATTTGTCCTAAAGGAATTGAGAATTGAGAGTTGAGGTGACATATGAAATTCAAGCTTTCAAAAAACGTTATAACAGCACTGAGCCTGTTGAATGACGCGGGATTTTCCGCGTACCTAGTCGGCGGTTCGGTTCGGGATATGCTTATGGAAAAACCCCCGACCGACTGGGATTTGAACACCTCGGCTTTGCCGGGGCAGATAAAAGAGGCTTTTGCTTCTTTTAAAACCATAGACACCGGGCTGCGGCACGGCACGGTCACGGTTGTAATTGACGGGATGAATATTGAGATAACCACGTTCAGGCTGGACGGGGAATATTCCGATTTCCGCCGCCCCGATACTGTTGAATTTACGGACGATCTGCGCGAGGATTTGAGCCGGCGCGATTTTACCGTGAACGCTATTGCGTATAATCCCATAGACGGGGTTATCGACCCTTTCAGCGGGCTTGCCGATATCGAAAACAAGCTTATCCGCACCGTAGGCCCCCCGGAAAAGCGTTTTTCTGAGGACGCCCTGCGGATTTTGCGCGCCGTGCGTTTCGCAAGCGTTTTGGGCTTTAATATTGAAGAAGAAACGGGCGCGGCGGTAAAGGATATGCGGGAAACGCTCGCAAATGTGTCCGTACAGCGCATTTCCGTGGAATTGAAAAAGCTTTTGTGCGGCATGAACGCTTTTGAGGTTTTGCGGGATTACCCCGAAGTGATATTTACATTCCTGCCGGAGCTTGAAACACAAAAAGGTTACGCGCAGAAGGGCAAAAAGCACGCCTATGACATATGGGGGCATACCTGCCATGTGGTTGCGGGCGTCGAGCCCGACCCGTTTTTGCGGCTTGCGGCGCTTCTGCATGACAGCGGAAAGCCCGTCACCGCCGCTTTTGACGAAAAGGGCAATCATACATTTAAGAATCACGCAAAAGCCGGGGCGGAAATTGCGGAAGCGGCGCTCAGAAGGCTTTGCTTTGACAATAAAACAATAAAAACCGTCCGCGATATTATCGCTATGCACGATCTGGAAATACCCGAAACAAAACCGGAGGTTTTGCGGGTTTTAAATAAATACGGAGCGGGGCTGTTTGAATGCTTTTTGAAAATTAAAAAAGCCGACAGGGGGGCTTTGTCCGACGGGTATAACGATGTCAGCGGGGAACTTGACAAGTGTTACAAAATATTAGATAATATAACCTGTGAGAATGTCTGTTACACGCTGTCGGATTTGCATATTAACGGGGACGATTTGATGACTTTGGGCATAAGCGGGAAACAGACGGGCGAAATATTGGATATGCTGCTGGACGCAGTCATCAGCGGGAATTGTGAAAATAAAAAAGAGGATTTAATAAAATATATTCAGTTTTAAAGGATGGATAAAATTGGCGTGGACGATTTTTTATTATGGCAAGCTAAAAGATAAAATATCCGTGGGTGAAGTTTGTGATTTTATAACGGATTTCGCGGAGCGTAATTTTGATGCTCAAATTTCCCGTGATGATTTTGGGATTTTCCTTGATTTTGACAAAGGGACAAGCGAAACGCTTTGTTTTGTTTTTTCGGATAAAAAAATAGACGCTTTTTGCAAATGGAACGGGGAGGACGAAGCGGAATTTTATAAAATTTTCGATCTTTTCATTGAATTAAGGCCGTTTTTTAAATATTTGCATATAACAGATGATTTTGACGAATGGACACAGTATAATATGCGAAACCAGCCGTGCAAAATCATTTTGCGCGAAATAAATTCAGACATTGAAAAGCAACTGCTTTTGCGAATGGAAAGGAATATGCTTATACCGCTCAGTATGTTTGAAATAAAATTTTTATCATATCGCGGCCGTTTTCCAAGCAATATTAAATTATACAGAATAGTAATGCAGGATTTTGTCAAAATAATGGATTATAAATTATTGGCTGATTTTAATGAACAGATACTTATTGATTATTTTAAAAATTTGAATTTCTCCAAAAATTTGGACGATTTTTTTGCAAGAATAAGGTTGGATATTTTTCGTTTCCGTTTTCTTGATATGATGATGTTCATTTGGCTGAATTACGCTTTTACTTATAAAAATCTCGGCTTGGTTGCTGATATTGAAAAAATATCAAGGGATTTAAATTCAAGCGTATGCGCTGCCATGAGCGGCTTACCGCCGATTTTTATGAATGGCCCCATCAGTGTCGAGGGCGCGAAACACGTCGAAATGGCAAAGCTTGCGGCAAAATATTATCCCGCCAAAGACTTTGATGAAGCTGATATTAATGATGAGCCGGAAACCGAGCTGAAGTTTTTTGTTTCAATGATGGATTTTCTGGGATTAAAATATATCGGGACGGATCACGGAAAAGGTTTAAAGCTAAATAATATTTAAATTTAAAATGGCTGACAAAACATTGTAAAGCTATACATTGACATATGCTTTACACATATGTTATAATAATCACAAATTTTAAAATTATAAGGTGATATATATGCCGCAATCTATGGTTAATTTCCGTATGGACGAAAATTTGAAAAAAGGGATGGAACTGGCCTGTAAAGAAATGGGGTTGAGCATGACGACCGCTTTTACGATTTTTGCTACCAAGGTCAGCAAAGAAAAAAGAATACCATTTGAAGTTGCGGTAAGCGATTATAATCTGCGGCAGCAAGCAAGAAACGCGCTGGCGGAAGCATTCAAAAACGCTCAGGCGCAATCCGTCGTTAACGGAACGGATAATATGACTATGGAAGAAATTGATGCCGAGATAGCGGAATGCAGAAAAGAAATGAGCGCAGGGCAATGATAAATGTAGTTATTGACACAAATGTAATAATATCCTCGGTGTTGTCGCCTGCGGGGAATCCGGCGAAAGTTATAGATAAAATTTTAAAAAATGATGATTTTGAATTTTATTACAGCGTTGAAATTCATAATGAATATAGAAAGGTGTTATCGCGTCCCCGCTTGAATATTTTTAAAGAAGCTCAAACCGCAATTCTTGAGGGCATAAAACAAACCGGGATGTTGATTTCACCGAAAAAAAGCCGCGTTCCGCTGCCGGACGAAAGCGACCGGGTTTTTTATGATACGGCAAAAGAAGCCGGGGCGTTTCTTGTAACAGGCAACAAAAAACACTTTCCGAATGAAGATTTTATTTTAACGCCGACAGAGTTTTTACAAATAATTGAAAATGGGGAGAAATAAAAATTATGAAACGCAACATACTACACCTAAATTTTGACTGGAAATACACCCCCGCATTTGACGACGGGATGCTGAAAAGCGGCTATGACGACAGCGGCTTTGAGGCTGTGGACATACCCCACGCCAACCTTGAGCTGCCTTACAACTATTTCGACGAAAAGGACTACCGGTTCGTCAGCTGCTACCGCAAAAGCTTTGACCTGCCGGAAAAAAAGGCGGACGGCAGGCGGGTCACGCTTTATTTTGAGGGGGCGGCGAATTATTCCGCCGTTTACCTCAACGGCGTTTTTGTCGGCGAATACAAGGGCGGCTACACCCCGTTTTGGTTTGATATCACGGACGCGGTGAAAAACAAGGGTAATATCTTAGCCGTAAAGCTTGACAGCACGGAGCGGAAAGAAATCCCCCCATTCGGCCATGTGGTGGATTACCTCTGCTACGGCGGCATCTACCGCGAGGTGCGGCTTGAAATAACGGATGAAATTTGCATTGACGATGTGTTTGTCAGGACTCGGAATGTTTTAAGCGAAAAAAAGCTTATGGATATAGATGTGAGCTTTTCAAAACGCGCCGAAGGGACGCTGAAATTAGAGCTTCTCGACAAAGATAATGTCATAATGGAAAAAGACGTTGATTTTGCCGCCAAAACGCTTAATATTAAGGCTAAAGTTTCCGATATTGAACTTTGGGATATCGAAAACCCCAAGCTTTACACGCTTAGATTGACATATAACGGCGATGCGGTCGAAACGCGCTTCGGCTTCCGCGAATGCAGATTCACAAAATACGGCTTTACCTTAAACGGAAAAAACATCAAGCTTTTGGGGCTTAACAGGCATCAGAGCTACCCATATGTGGGCAATGCCATGCCTAAATCCGCCCAGGAGGACGACGCAAACCTTTTGAAATACGGCTTAGGGCTTAATTTCGTGCGGACGGCCCATTATCCCGATTCCATACACTTTTTGAATCGCTGCGACGAGATAGGGCTTCTGGTTTTCACGGAAATGCCCAGCTGGCAGCATATAGGCACGGGCGAATGGCGGGAGCATTGCGTCGAGAACGTGAAGCGGATGGTAAAAAGGGACAGGAACCATCCGTCCGTGGCGCTTTGGGGCGTCAGGGTGAACGAAGGCCCCGACTGCGACGAATTATATGAAGTTACAAACGCCGCCGCCCGTGATCTTGACAGCACAAGGCAGACGGGAGGGGTCCGCAACATCCCGCATTCCCATCTCCTGGAAGACGTTTTCACCTATAACGATTTCATCCATTCAGGCAAAGCCATAAAGCTTTTGCCGGCGGCTGCCGTGGCGGGAACGGAAGCGCCGTATCTCGTGACCGAGCATAACGGGCATATGTTCCCAACAAAAAGCTTCGACCCGGAAAGGATAAGGACGGAACACGCCCTGCGGCATATGCGGGTGCAGAATGCAGCCTTCGGCAACCCGAGGATAGCGGGGGCTGTCGGCTGGTGCATGGCCGACTACAACACACACAAGGATTTCGGAAGCGGGGACAAAATATGCTACCACGGCGTAACCGATATGTTCCGCAACCCCAAAACCGCCGCCGCCGTGTATAAATCCCAGCAGGACAAAGAGCCTGTTTTGATTGCTTCCTCAAGCATGGACATAGGCGAACAGCCGGGTGCGATGCCCGCGAAGCAGTACCTTTTCACCAACTGCGACTATGTAAAGGTATACAAAAACGGGGAATATAAAAGCACGGCCTGGCCGGACAGGAAAAGCTTCCCCAATCTGCCTCATCCGCCGATTTGCCCCTATGATTATATAGGCGACAGCCTTGAAAAAACCGAGGGGATGGACAGCGTTTCTGCCGGGCTTTTAAAGGACGCCCTGACGGCAGTCCAAAAACAGGGAGGTTTTATAGTGCCGCCGCAGAATTACGCGAAGCTGGCCGCCTCATATTTAAAATCCGGCCTTAAAATAAAGGATATGGTTGATGTCGTCACGAGATATTACGCCAACTGGGGCGCGGAGCAGACCGTATACGAGTTCGAGGGATATAAGAACGGCGAATGCGTGAAAAAGATAAAAATCAGCCCAGTTGAAAGCGTGAGCCTCAGCGTGAATGCCGACAGGGACGCTTTGATTGAAAACGAAACCTATGATGTAACGCGCATTGCCCTAAAAGCGGAGGACCAGAACGGCAACCCCCTGCCATTCGCGAACAACGCCATAAAAGTGAAAATAAAAGGCGCGGCAAAGGTCATCGGCCCGTCAAAATTCGCGCTGATAGGCGGCGCGAGGGCGTTTTGGGTAAGGACTGACGGGAAGGCGGATAAGGTCAAAATTATTGTGAGCGGCGAAAATTTAGGGGAGCAGACGGTGAGTTTGAATATCACTAAATTAATGTAAAATGTAGAATGTAAAATGGAGGCTATTTTTACATTTTACATTTTCAGCACCGGAGAATAGGCGATGAACTATTTTAAATGTAAAAACCACGAATTCCCCTTAGGCGAAAAAACCTACATAATGGGCATCCTCAACATAACCCCGGATTCCTTTTCGGACGGCGGCTTGTATTTCGCGCCCGAAAAGGCTTATGAACGGGCTTTGGCAATAGAACGCGACGGCGCGGATATAATTGATGTCGGGGCCATGTCCACAAGG
>WREG01000001.1 GCA_009779455.1 Oscillospiraceae bacterium | reverse complement strand
TTTGCATTCATCGGGAATCCGTATATAATCTCCATTTACAGCTGTTTGAAATTCGTAAGCAAACATTGAATAATCGCTCCTTTTTTATAAAAATTATGCCCTAATAACAATTAATTAACCCGCAAAAAATATCTGATTAACAATCCCCTCAAGCTCCTCCTGCCCCCCGCTCTCCACAAATTCCATAACATCCCCTTTGTCAAGGGCGAACTTCTCCAGATCCTCGACCGTGGCCCTGCCGCTTATAATATCCGCGCCTATGCCCGTTTTAAAGCTTTTGTACCTGTTCTCGACAAAGGCGTCAAGCCTGCCGTCCTCTATGATTTTATATGCCAGCCGCAGGCCCAGGGCGAAGGAATCCATGCCCAAAATATAGCCCTTGAATATATCCTCGTGCTTATACGACCCGCGGCGGTTTTTCGCATCGAAGTTCAGGCCGCCGTTTGTGAAGCCGCCGGCCTTTATCACCTCGTACATGCAGAACGCCGTTTCGTATACATTCGACGGGAATTGGTCCGTATCCCAGCCCAGGAGCAGGTTGCCTTGGTTGGCGTCGATGGAGCCGAACGCGCCGTTTTCGCGGGCCGTCCTCAGCTCATGCTGGAAGGTATGCCCGGCCAGCGTGGCGTGGTTCGCCTCAATATTCAGTTTTATCTCCTTTTCAAGGCCGTATTTCCGCAGGAACGCCAGTACGGAGGCCGCGTCGAAATCGTATTGATGGGCGGTCGGCTCTTTCGGCTTGGGTTCTATATAATAATCGCCTTTGAAGCCGATTTTTCTGCCGTATGCCGTCATAAGCTTTAAAAACCGCGCCATATTGTCAATCTCGAAGCCCATGTCTGTGTTCAAAAGCGTCTCGTAGCCTTCACGGCCGCCCCAGAACACATAGCCCGTCCCGCCGAGCCTTACCGTAATTTCGAGGGCCTTTTTCACCTGCGCCGCAGCGAAGGCGAAAACCTCCGCGTTTGCAGCCGTACCCGCGCCGTGCATAAAGCGGGGATTGGAAAACAGGTTCGCCGTGCCCCAAAGGAGCTTTTTGCCGCTTTCCCGCATCAAATCCCCGATAATATCCGTCATTTCGTCAAGCCGGGCGTTCGACCCCGCCAAAGTAAGGCTTTCGGGGGCTATGTCCCTGTCGTGGAAACAGAACCAGTCTATCGACAGCTTATCCATAAGCTCGAAGGCCGCCCTCGCCTTGTGCTTATACAGGTACATAGGCGATTTTTCATTAAAGCTTTTGTCCGCCGTGCCGGGTCCGAACATATCCGCCCCCTCGCCGCAAATGGTGTGCCAGTATGACATTGCGAACTTCAGCTGCTCGCGCATGGTCTTGCCGCCTATAGCCTCTCCGGGGTTATAAAAGCGGAAAGCAAGCGGGTTTTTCGATTTCGGCCCCTCATATTTGATTTTCGGTATATTATTAAATGTTTCTCTCATTGTTGCAGCCGCCTTTCAATAATAATAAAATTCTCCATAATTGATTATAGAGAATAAGAAACATAATGTCAATGTATAATGTTTAAATATTTTATTATCAACCTGTATTTGAATTTGCCGAAAGAAAGATAAACCGCCCGGTTATTTACAATATAGGTTTAAAGGATTATAATAGTTACAGGTTTTAAATTAAGGGAACGAAACCTTGTAACGAAAGAAAGGCGATAAAAATGGCTGTTGACCCTAAAAAAACCGGGGCGCAGATATCGGCGCTCAGGAAAAGCAAAAAAATGACACAAAACGGGCTTGGCGAGGCTTTGCACGTCTCATATCAGGCCGTTTCCAAGTGGGAGCGGGGCGAAGCTCTGCCCGACACATCAATATTGACCGACCTCGCGGACGCTCTTGGCACAAGCGTTGACAATATTTTGAACGGGGGCGAAAAAACGCTTAATTTCAAAGGGAAATTAAGCGTAAAGGATATGCGCGAGGGCATAAACTGCCTTGAGCGGATTGGATATCTGCTCGGAAGGCAAAATATTTTATACCGCTCCGCCATAGACGGCATCAGCGAGAAAATGAATACCGATATCGACTCCATGCTTGGGGATGAGTACCTGCGGGAATGCCTGATTCTGGAAGCTATGCTCCACAACATGAAAATGGGGCATTATTTTGACCCGGCTGACGTTAAAGACAATTTCAAGCATGAAAAGTGGTATAATTTGTTTTGCGAATACGAGGGAAAATACAACATTGTTTAAAATTAATACAAATTTTTATTTTCTTGCCTGCAATCGATAATAGCATCTACATACACTGTGGTGTTTTCAATTATGTATAATGCTTTATACCCATTATAAAATATTTTTTTTCGATACGTGTTTGCGGGAATTCCCGTTGCATCCAACTCATCGGCAAAAGGTTGTCGAAACGGGTTTTTTGATAATAAAATCATCGACTTGTTAAAATCGGCATATAAATTGCGGGCGGCGGACGGGCTTACCTGTGCTAAAAAATCAATGTGGGCAATCAGCATATTGTCCGCACGCCGAGCTAAAATCACAGCATATTTATCATCTTCCATTTTCTGCCTCTGTTATTATTTTTTTCATTTCAACCGCTATTTCTTTAAAATCACGGCCTTTGTACCCGTCCGCACGGTCTTTTTGAGCTAATAAAAGCTCTTCGGAAATGCCGATATCCGGAGGACATGAATTTGAAAGATTAATTGGGATATTAAAACTTACAGTTCTTTCCATTTGAACTGCCATCCTTTCGATATTCTATTATGACCACAATTATTATACAACGGAAATATGTAAAAATGCAATATATAAAAACAAAATTTTAGTCATCGGACATCACTTTTATATATTTTTCAAAAAAATCCAGCGCCTCGTCCAGATTTTCGCAGGGCAGCCTCTCATTTGTCCCGTGGGCGGTGTTCAAAAGGCTGGCGTCAAGCTGGAAGGGCGTAAAACGGTAAATATTGTCCGTGACCTGCTGATAATGGTAGGCGTCAGTGGAGCCCATGACGAGGAAAGGGATGACGGCGGTGTTTTTGCCGTAAATATCCATGCACAGCCGTTTCAGCTTGCCGTAGCTCTCGGTTTTCGTGTCGGAAATGCCGGAAGGCTCCTGGCCTTTATACATTTTGACTTCGATATTTTTATTTTTCACTACTTTCCTGATATGCCTTTCAACGTCGGCTATGGTGGTTCCGGGCATTATCCTGAAATTCGCGTTGATGGTGGCCTTTTGCGGCAATACGTTCTGCGAAGGGCTTCCGCTTGCCATTGTCACCGCCGTGGTTGTCCGCACGAAGCAGTTTGTTATGGGTATGGCGTCCAAAATGTATTTCAAATGGGGTTTTAAAGCCAGAAGCGCGGGCGACAGGATTTTGGCGGGGAAGGAAAGGCAATTCGCCGCCTCATCCATTATCTGGTCGGTCAGATCGGTGAAAACCGGCTTGAACTGGTTGTTTTCGATATCCTTGATAACGTCTGCCATAACCCCTAAAGCCGAGTGTTTAGGGGGCTGAGAGGAATGCCCGCCCTTCGCGTTCACGGAGATCTCAAAATCGACATAGCCCTTTTCCGCGACGCCTATTGCCGCCACCCTTTTATTTATAACCCCCGGGATTTTCGCGTTGAGTATGGCACCGCCCTCGTCGTTCAGGCTGTCGAGGCGGACGCCCCGGCTTTTCAAAAGCCTTGCCATAGCCAGAGCCCCCGATTTTTCGCCCGACATGACCTCTTCGTCCTGGCCGAGGCAGATGTAAACGTCCCTTTTCGGCGTGAAGCCTTCTTCAAGCAGGGCTTCGACGCTTTCCATAATGCCTATGAGATGGTTTTTCATGTCAAGGGAACCCCTGCCCCATAAGTTCTTGCCGTCATAACAGCCGGAGAACGGCGGGTGCTTCCAGTCCTTTTCCGTGCCTGCCGAAACGGGGACTACGTCCATGTGCGCGATCATCGCCATAGGCGGCAACGAGCCGTCAGAGCCTTTCCAGCGGTATAAAAGGCTGGCGCGGCTCACTTTTTCCCTTTCGAGGGTCTTATGGATAAGTTGGTAGCGTTCCTCGAGGAAATCGTGGAACCGCTCGAATTCGGCCCAGTCAACCTTGTTTTCGTCATTATTGGATATTGTTTTGAATTTGATTGCGTCTGCGAGGTTTTTTAAGAATTTTTCCTTATTTTTCATAATTGCCATTAAACTCCTTTATGTATATTTTTAGGTAATAAAATGCGCTGATATTTATAATAATTTTAACATATTGTATATTATTGTCAACAGAAAAAAATAAATTAAAATAATATATGAACTTTTCTATATTTTACTATTGACAAATCTTTGATTATAGTGTAAATTTTAGTTTGTAGGATTAATTGCTATTCATAAAGGAGATTGATATTAATGAAAAAGAACATACTACGCGTGGGCGCTGCGGTTTTGGCGGCAATTATGCTGTTGACGCTGGCGGCGTGCGGAACGGAAAAAACACCGCCGGTCATCAACATAATCATAAACGGCGGCGGCGTGGCTGTTGACGGCGGCGGCGCGGTCGTCAACACCCAGCCCCCGGTTCAAACCCCGACGCAAACCCCTCCCGCCGCTTCAGAGACTACGGCACCCCCGGCTTCAGGCGAAAGCACAACCGCCGGCAGCGGAACCCCTGCGGCAACAACAACGGCAAATCAGCAAGACGGTGCGGAAACCCCGACTACGGAACCGTCCGCGCCTGTGAACACAAATGAAAAATCAAAGGCGGAGATACTTGCGATTTATACGGAAGTCATGAACAAAGCCAAGACCGACCAGCCCAAGCGTTCGCAGAAGGAATATCAGACCATCCCCGGCGACGCGGCAAACAGGCAAATAAACGCAAGCGCTACGATTATCAACCAGCTTCTTAACCTTGCGGGCAACTTTATGACTACCGAGGATCAGGCTGAATGGGAAAATTTCGACAAGGGCAACGACATGAGATGGTTCCCGGTTAACAAAACGGCCAAGGGCTGCCTTTTGACCGACGCTAACGCGATAAAAGAGGCCAAATACGAAATTCTTCCGAACGGCAACGCTCAGGTTACAATTGTCCTCAATGATGAAAACAATCCGGAGCCGCCTGACGACGGCGCGACCACATCCCCCAGCTACCACGGCGCTATGTTCAGCCCTCTGTCGAAAAATGAAATTGACGCTGAAATATTAGGCAATTCATTGGTGACGGCTTTGCTTAAGGATGTTGACTATTCGCTTGTATACCACGACTGCACAGCTGTGCTGGAGTTTAACCCCGACACAAAACAGATAGTGAACCTTGACCACGAAATGGTGGTGGAAATAACCGCAAAGGCTACGGCTTTGTTTGTTGTGAAGATCGATCTCGTTCAGCAGCTTTATAACAATCTTAAAGTCAAGGATTTTGAATATTGATAATATTTAAAATAGAATTATTACAGGGGCGGAAATAAAATTCGCCCCTATAATAATTAATTTTGGTGGTCCGGGTGAAAATCAAAACGATATCAATAAGCGCGTTTTTTTCGGCGGTGATTTTTATTTTTACCGCGTATCTTCTTCACTTTCCTGTCGGCGCGGGCGGGGCGTACTTACATTTCGGCGATACATTTATTTATCTCGCGGCGTCGTTCCTCCCCCTGCCTTATGCCGCGGCAGCGTCGGCCTTCGGGGCGGGGTTCGCGGATTTTGCCTGCGGCTTCCCTGTATGGATACCCTTTACCGTCATTATAAAAACATTGATGGTCCTGTGTTTTGCGGGGAAAGATAAAAAAATATTGCGCCCCGCAAGAAATAAAATCGCGCCCGTTTTGGCGGGAATTATCTGTATTGCGGGATATTATGCCGCCGAAGGGATGATTTCCGGCAGTTTTATAGTCCCGCTTGAATCGCTTCCCTTCAACATTTTGCAAGCCGCGGGAAGCATGATTTTTTATTTTGTTATAGGGGCTGTTTTCGACAGCCGGGGTTTGAAGGAAAGATTATTGTGAATGTATACGCTTATAAGCTTAAAACAAAGCTTTATTTCAATATCACCAACCGCTGCCCTGCGAACTGCGTGTTTTGTTTGAGGCGAGCCGCCGACGGCGTAAACGAGGGGGAGAGCCTGTGGCTTGAACGCGAGCCTGATTTTGGGGACATTAAAAAAGCTGTAGACGGCTATAATCTTGAAGATTTTGACGAAGCGGTGTTCTGCGGCTACGGCGAACCGACGGAAAGGCTTGATTTGCTGCTTGCCGTCGCTGAATATATAAAATCAAAGCGCGATATTCCCTTGCGGCTCAACACAAACGGCCTTTCGGATTTAATAAACGGGAAAAAAACCGCGCCGCTGCTTTGCAAAAATATAGACAGCGCGTCAATAAGCCTCAACGCGCCGAATAAAGAGGAATATCAAAAACTGTGCCGAACCGCCTACGGTGAGGCGGCGTTCGGGGCAATGCTCGACTTCGCAAAGGAATGCAAAACGCTGATAAAAAACGTGAATTTTACGGCGGTTGACGTTTTAAGCCCCGCGTCCCTGTCCGCTTGCCGGAAGATAAGCGAAGAGACGGGGATACCGCTATTTATTCGCGCAAAAGTTTAAAAATTCATAATGCATAATTCATTAAACATAGAATATTCTTCGATTTTTTTAGTTTGCATATAAAACAGCGATTAATAGTTGCTGTTTCGTCAATTAATTATGCATTATGAATCATGAATTATGCATTGAAAAAAGCAGCCCCTCAACAAGAATCCCGATATTTTCTTCATAGATTTCATCAAACATCCTGACTGGCAGCGGGCTGACCCCGTAACCCGCTTCCACTGTAAAACCGGGACGGCCGTATTTTTTTATGAACCAGTCCCTGTAGCCCGCGTTCGCGGAATATTCCGGCGCGATTTCAAGCGTATAACCGCTGGCGGCGCTCATTTTTCCCGCGATATCACGGGAATGCGCGGGTTCGCAGTCCTTGTATTTCCAGTAAATTTCCCGGCCCTGTGTATGGTACGCTAAAACGAGCTTAAAATCATGTTTTAATGTAAAATCATAAACCGCTTTGCTTTCGGGGGCGGAAAGCGGGCGGCAGCCGACAAAGTCGCGGGGCCCCGGGGATATAAAGCCCTGCTCGTATTTTAGCTTTTTGGCTTCTTCCCAGCCCGCCGGGTACGCGAGATTTAAATCCACGCCGTCTATGTTCGCTTTCCATCCGCCCGGAAACGGGATCAGCGGATAGTTTGCGGCAAAACCTTTCGCGCGGGCAAAAAATACCCCGTTGTCAACGGCTCCCGTCACAAGGTCAACGCCGTCAGGGTTGACAAGAGGGGCGACAAAGAGCCCGGTTTTTTCAAAAAGGGTTTTCGCGGGTATATCCGATATGCTCTCCCCTGCCGCGTAAGCATTCGCGTAATCCTCAATAAACTTTAACAGCAGCGGGGCTGTTATCCATTCGTTGGCGTGATGGGCGGCGTTATAGAAAACTTCATTATTCCCCCCGCCTATGCCGACACAATAAATATTCCTGCCCATGACGCTTTTGCCGATACTCGACACCTCCAAAAACGGATAGCGCTTTTTCAGCCCTGCAAGGATCATTTTTAAAAGGCAATACGAATAATCCATATCCGTAGGCACGATGTTTTTGCCTGCATCCTGACGGCAGCCCATTATGTACGGCTTTAAAAGCTCAAAAGTGACCGCGCCCGCTTCCCCGTTCGGGCAAAGCCCGTTTCTTTTTTGAAAATCAATAACGGCGGCCTTTGTTTCCGCATCAAAAACGCCGTCAGCCGGCTCATTGTATAACCCCGCCCTGATAAGCCCGAGTTTCAGCGCCGCGACGTTCGCGCCTTTGCAGCCTGTTTTTAAAACATTCATTGTCATTACCGTCCTTTTCTAATCACCTTATAAATATATAATTAGCAGGAAACGGTTTTATTACAACAATCGGAAATTAAATCTTATCTGTTTCAGGAAAATAAAAAGCTATGCGTAACTCTTTGGAAAGCAGGGAGAAAACAATTTTCGACTGCCTTTTCAGCATTTCAAAGGTTTCGGCGTCGTCCCTTCCCGATGTGGCTATTAACGCTCCCGCATTTTTGTTTTCGCAGAACGGCCCTTTTCTTATAAACTTGTTTATATATAGAGGCTGCAAGCGGTCTACGACTGCTTTGAGCGGTGCCGGGAAGCCGTAAAAATAGACGGGCGAGGCGATTACGGCAAGGTCGGCGGCAGACAGCTTTTCAAATACGCCGTCGAGGTCATTATTTTTGCATTTGCCGTTTTCGGTGCAATACCCGCAGCCGAAACACGGGGCGGGGCGCAGCCCGTAAGCGTCTATGATTTCAGTTTCGCCGCCCGGGGGCAATAATGCCAGGAATTCGTCAAGGTATTTCTTTGTATGCCCGTTATTATTGGGCGAGCCGAACAGAACCGCCGTTTTGGGGTTCGCCGGCAAGGATAATTTATTTAAATTCATAATGCATAATTCATGGTTCATAATTATTTGTTGTATCGTGAAAACTAATGAAAATGCGTATGCATTTTCGCAATGGCGCGGCGTTGAGCTATCAATACCACCGTATGTTGCCGCGCCTATTATATCACATTGACAAAATATTAACAAGCAAAAAAAGAAAAAGGCAGGAAATTAAATGTTATCAGACATAGAAATCGCGCAGAACGCTAAGATGCTGCCGATAAGCGAAATTGCCGCCGGGTTGGGGATAAACGGCGAAGCCCTGGAATCTTACGGGAAATATAAGGCAAAGCTCAATGACCGGGCTTTCCGCGAAACAAAGGATAACCCCGGCGGCAAGCTTATTTTGGTTACCGCCGTTAGCCCTACGCCCTTCGGAGAAGGGAAAACCACGACTACGGTCGGGCTGGGGCAGGCGCTGCACAAGCTCGGCAAGAAATCTGTCGTGGCTTTGCGCGAACCCTCGCTCGGGCCTGTTTTCGGCATAAAAGGCGGCGCGGCGGGCGGCGGGTACGCGCAGATCGTGCCTATGGAGGATATAAACCTGCATTTTACAGGCGACATACACGCCGTCACGGCGGCTAACAACCTTCTCGCGGCGCTTGTTGACAATCACATTCATCAGGGGAACATCTTGGGCATAGACCCGCGCTCCGTGCTTATAAAGCGCTGTGCGGACATGAACGACAGGGTTCTCCGCAAAACGGTCATAGGCCTTGGCGGGAAAGCGGACGGCGTCGTCCGCGAGGACGGTTTTACCATAACTGCCGCAAGCGAGGTGATGGCGATACTTTGCCTTGCCGACGATTTGACCGACCTTAAAGAGCGTCTGGGCAAAATAATGGCAGCGTATAATTACGGCGGGGAACCCGTTTTCGCGTCAGATTTGGGCGCACAGGGGGCGATGGCCGCGCTGTTAAAAGACGCTGTGAACCCCAATCTGGTGCAGAGCCTCGAAAATACCCCCGCCCTTATCCACGGCGGGCCCTTCGCAAACATCGCCCACGGCTGCAATTCCGTCAGGGCCACAAAACTGGCGCTGAAAATAGCGGATTACGCCGTTACGGAAGCGGGTTTCGGCTCCGATCTGGGCGCGGAAAAATTTATGGACATAAAATGCCGCAGCGCGGGCTTGAAGCCGGACTGCGCGGTTATCGTAGCAACCGTAAGGGCGCTGAAATACAACGGCGGCGAAAAGAAGGACAACCTTATGAACGGCAACCCGGACGCGCTTAAAAGAGGCTTATGCAACCTTGCCGCTCACATAGCCAATATGCGGGCCTTCGGCGTTCCGGTAGTCGTCGCCGTGAACCGTTTCGGCAGCGATTCGGACGCAGAGCTTGAAATACTTACGCAGCATTGCCGCGAACAAGGCTGCGGGTTCGCCGTGTCGGAAGTTTTCTCGAAAGGGGCTGAGGGCGGACAGGAGCTGGCGCGGGCCGTCATATCCGCTTGTGAGCAGCCTTCAAATTTCAAATATCTCTATCCGCTTGACATAAGCGTCACGGAAAAAATAAATATAGTCGCGAAACAGGTTTACGGCGCGGGCAATGTCGCAATAATCCCCGCGGCGGCGAAATCAATCAAAAAATTCGAGGAAACGGGCTTCGGGAATCTGCCCGTATGCATAGCAAAGACGCAATATTCCCTGTCGGACAACCCCCTGCTTCTCGGAAGGCCCCGGGGCTTCGAAATTACGGTGCGCGAAGCGCGTTTGGCGGCAGGGGCGGGTTTTATCGTGCTGATGACGGGGGACATAATGACAATGCCGGGCTTGCCCAAAGCGCCGAGCGCGTTGTCAATCGGCATAAACGGCGAAGGCAAAATTTCGGGGCTTTTTTAAGATAAGCTATAAAATTTTAACGAAACAGGCGGTATTTTGAATGCGGGGAACAGGCTTTGACAACGATTTGTACATAGAAAAGCAATCCGGGCAGATATCAAAGAGGATAAACGAGCTCGGCGGCAAGCTTTACCTTGAATTCGGCGGCAAGCTTTTTGACGATTTCCACGCGTCAAGGGTTCTGCCGGGCTTTTTGCCGCACACGAAGATACAGATGCTCAAAAATTTAAGCGCGGACGCTGAGATCGTGGTCGCGATAAACGCGTCGGATATTGAAAAGAACAAAATCAGGCGGGATTTGGGGATCACATACAACTCAGACGTTTTAAGGCTCATCGACGCTTTCCGTGAAATAGGCCTTTTCGTCGGCAGCGTTGTCATAACCCGGTTCGACAGCCAGCCCGGCACCCTTGATTACAAGGAGCATCTTGAACAGCTGGGCATACGCGTATTCCTGCATTATCCTATTGATAACTACCCTTATGATATAACAAATATAGTCAGCCCCGAAGGGTTCGGCAAAAACGAATATATCGAAACGTCCCGGCCCCTTGTGATAGTCACGGCCCCGGGTCCGGGGAGCGGGAAAATGGCCGCATGCCTTTCGCAGCTTTATCACGAGCATTTAAGGGGCGTCCCGGCGGGCTACGCTAAATTCGAAACCTTCCCTGTTTGGAACCTGCCGCTTTTGCATCCCGTAAACATAGCTTATGAGGCCGCGACCGCCGACCTTGACGACGTCAACATGATAGACCCGTTTTATTTAGACATCCACGGCAAGACCGCTGTAAATTACAACAGGGATATCGAGGTTTTCCCCGTATTGAAAGCGATATTTGAAACAATCTCCGGCAAAAGCCCTTACGGCTCCCCGACGGATATGGGCGTCAATATGGCGGGGTTTTGCATTACCGACGGGGAAACCGTAAACCTCGCGGCCAAGGATGAAATCATCCGCCGTTATTTTGCGGCGATCTGTGACGTAAAACGGGGAAGGGCAAACGAAAAACTGATTGAAAAATTGGAGCTTTTAATGAAGCAGTGCGGCATATCCGAGGACGACAGGCCCGTCGTCAAAGCGGCGGTCGATCGTTCGATAGGCACGGATAACCAGCCCGCCGTCGCCATCGAATTAAAAGACGGGAGGATTATAACAGGCAAGACCAGTGAGCTTTTGGGGGCCTCAGCCGCCGCCATACTCAATGCCGCCAAAGCTGTCTGCGGCCTCCCGAAAAAGCTTCTGCTCATTGACCCCGGCATTATAGAGCCGATACAAAAGCTTAAAACGGATATTTTGGGGAACCGCAACCCCCGCCTTCATACGGACGAAGCGCTTGAAGCCCTTTCGATAAGCGCGGCCGCCAACGAAAACGCAAAAAAAACCGTCGAAAGCCTCACAGAGCTCCGGGGATGCGAGGCGCATTCAACGGTGCTGCTTTCACAGGTTGACGAGGATATTTTCAGGAAACTGGGCATAAATTTAACCTGCGAACCGCAGTATCAGACCAAGAAACTATACCACGGGTGAAAATTTTAAAATTCAATATAGTTTTGAAAGGGGAAATTTTTTATGTCTGCGATCAGGAAAAACAAACAAGGCTTAAAAGTTTTGTTCACAGGCGCGTTCTTACAGTTGTTTTTAGGCATTATATATGTCTGGAGCGTCTTTAAGAACCCCGTCAGCGCGTATTACGGCTGGACTCCCGCCGATGCAGGCCTTACAGCTTCGTTTATGCTGTGTTTTTTCGTTATAGGGATATTGGCGGGCGGAAAGGCGCAGACGAAAATAGGGGTAAAGCTGACCGCGCTTACAGGCGGCCTAATGGTTTCTGCGGGTATGCTCGCGACGGCCCTTATACCTGCGGGCGGGACGTCGCCCGTCGCCTGCGTGTATATTTTCTACGGTATTATAGGCGGTTTCGGTGTTGGCGCGGCATATAACGCCATAGTTTCAAACGTACAGAAATGGTTTCCGAAAAACAGGGGCTTCGCAACAGGTATATGCGTATGTTTTTTCGGCTTTTCTACGGTGATTTTTGCCCCCCTTGTGACTATGATGAATAAAAACCTCGGCGTCAGGAACACATTCCTTGTCTTGTCGGCAGTTTTCGCGGCGGCGGTGCTTATATTGTTCAATTTTATAAAAACGCCCGAACAGGCGGCGAACGCGGCCGCGCCGATGTTGAAAGAGAAACAGTACACGACCCTCGAAATGCTTAAAACCCCGCGTTTTTATCTGCTCGCTCTGTCTTTAATGTTCGGCACCTCTGTTTTCTTTATAATCAACCCCGATTTAACGGACCTCGCGAAAACCAGGGGGCTTGAAAATTTTGCCACTTATCTTGTTATGTTCACCGGTATCGCAAACGCTTTGGGACGGCTCGGCGCGCCGCTGCTGTCTGATAAAATCGGCAGGGAAAAAGCGGACATTATAATCCTCGCGGTAACGGCTTCAGGCGCTTTTGGCCTTTGTTTCGCAAACGGGATATTGCTGATGGCGATAATTGCGGCGGTCGCCTTCTGCTACGGAGGCTATTCGGGCCTGTACCCTGTGCTTACCTACGAAAATTTCGGGATGAAAAATTTCGGCTCTAACTACGGCGCGGTGATGGTCGGGTTTATGCTTTCGGCGCTTCTGTTCCCGGTCGCGATAAATAAAATAGCCGATCAGCGTTTAAAATTCGCCGTACTGGGCGTTTTGGCGGCCGCCGGCGCGGCGCTGGTTGTGGCTCTGTCGATAATAAACAAAAAAATGATACATAATGGTGGGCATAATTATGAAAAAACTGTTAATGGGCAATGAAGCCATAGCCCTCGGGGCGATACGCGCCGGTTTGCGGCTTGCGGCAGGCTATCCCGGCACGCCGTCGTCGGAGATATTGGAGACGGTGGCAAAAAATAATGACGGGCGCATCCACGCCGAATGGTCGGCCAACGAAAAATCCGCTATGGAAGTGGCGGCGGGCGCGGCCTACGCCGGGGCAAGGGCGATGGTTACGATGAAGCAGGTCGGTCTGAACGTGGCGTCAGACCCCTTGATGAGCCTTAATTATGTAGGCGTGAAGGGCGGCATGGTGGTAGTAGCGGCGGACGACCCCGGTCCCATATCATCCCAAACGGAGCAGGATACCCGCCACTATGGCAAATTTGCGAAAATAGCGGTATTTGACCCTTCCACCCCGGAGGAAGCCTACGCCATGATGGCCGACGCTTTCGATTTGTCCGAAAAATACGGCAGGCCGGTGATAATGCGCCCCACAACCCGCGTCTGCCACAGCCGCGCTTCAGTCGAGCTGCTTCCGGAGCTGCCCGCAAAAGAGCCGGAAGGCTTTATAAAAGACAGCCGCTGGGTCATATTCCCAAGGCTTGCCTATGCAAACCATCTTGAAATTGAAAAAAAACAAAAAAGCATGAGCGAAGAATTATCGTTATATAAAAACAATATATTAACGGGTTCCGGAAAAAAGGGCATAGCCTGCGGCGGCGTAAGTTATTCCTATGTACAGGAAGCGTTGACCGTAGGGGACGGTTTCCACACCGTCCCGCAGGAAACAGATTGCAAATTGTTAAAAATTTCCGCTTACCCCTTCCCCGAAAAATTGGCCCTTGAATTTCTAAACGGCCTTGAAGAGATTCTTGTCGCCGAGGAGCTTGACCCTGTGATTGAGCGGGAGCTTATAACCCTTTGCGGCAAGCACGGGCTGAATGTTAAAATTAACGGCAAGCTTACGGGGCATATGCCGAATGCGGGGGAGAATACGCCGGAGACAGTATCCCGCGCAGTCCGTTCATTTTTAGACGGAATAAACGAAGAAACGCAGGAAACGGCGGAATTTCCCCCGCTTCCCGCCCGCGCGCCTGTGTTGTGCGCCGGATGCCCCCACAGGGCGTCATTTTTCGCGGTTAAAGAAGCGGCAAAAGGCAAAAAAGCCGTTTTTTCGGGGGATATCGGCTGTTATACGTTAGGCAACGCGCAGCCCCTCGACATGGTAGACACCTGCCTTTGCATGGGGGCGGGCATAACGGTGGCCCAGGGGATAAACAGGATTGAGCCGGACACGCTGAATTTTGCGTTTATCGGGGACTCGACATTTTTTCATACGGGCATCCCCGGCGTTATCAACGCGGTTTACAACGGCAGCGACATAATAGTGGCGGTTCTCGACAATTCAACTACAGCCATGACAGGCAACCAGCCCCATCCCGGCACGGGCGTGACGCTTTCGGGAAAACCCGCTCCGAAAATAAGCATATATGATATGCTTGCCGCCTGCGGCGTGGAAAAAGACAGCATAAAAAGCGTAAACCCCTTTGACCAAAAAGCGGCGAAAGAAGCGCTGAACGATATTATCGGCAAAAAAGGCGCAAGGGCGGTGATTTTCGAAGCGCCCTGCATTACATTGCTGAAAAGCAAATCAGCCTGCCGCGCAAACGAAGAAAAATGCGTCGGTTGCGGAATGTGCGTAAAAAAGCTGGGCTGCCCGGCCATCACAATTGAAAATAAAAAAGCAACCATAAATAATACGCTTTGCACAGGCTGCGGGCTTTGCGGGACGGTGTGCGCCGCAAAGGCAATTCATAATGCATAATGCAGAGTTCATAATTTGTGCGATATTAAATATAATCGAAAAATTTTTATTTTATATATTTCCTATAAAGAATAGTAAAACTTTAATTTTAGCCAGTAATTATGCATCATGAATTATGAATTTAAAAAGGGGTTTTTGAGATATGATTAACTGCTTAATAACCGGCGTGGGCGGGCAGGGGAATGTGTTCGCGTCAAAATTGATAGCGGAGGCGGCCATGAGTGTCGGCTTATCCGTCCGCACCACCGAAACCATAGGCATGGCCCAGCGCGGCGGCTCAGTCGTGAGCCACGTCAGGATGGGCAAAGCAATACATTCGCCTGTAATACCGCTTAAATCGGCGGATATAATAATCGCCTTTGAACCGGCGGAGGGCGTCAGGGTTTTGCCTTATCTGGCTGAAGACGGGTGTATAATAGTATTCGACGCCCCCGTTAAACCTTTTTCCGCCGTTAAAAATGATTACAACGCGGGCGATATGATAAATTACATTAAATCGAATGTTAAAAACCATGTGATAATAAACGGGCAGAAACTGTTTGACGCGGGGGTCGGCGCAAAAATTTTGAACGTCGCACTTTTGGGCGCGGCTGTGGAGAGCGGAAGATTTCCTTTCGGCGCGGGTGTTATGGAAAGCGCCATAAAAGAAAAAAGCCCGGCGCGGTTTGCCGAGGCGAACCTAAAGGCGTTTGAAATCGGTAAAAATATAATCTGCTTATGAAAGGACAACAAAAAAATGGAGATGACAGCAATCCGGCTTGAAAAAATCAAAAAATCAATGGGCAACGCCTTGAAAGGGGATTTTTACAAAAATTTCTTTAAAGGCATTGAACCCGGGGACATAAAAACAAGGGAGGATTTTGAAAAACTGCCCTTTACGGACAAGGAGGACCTGCGCGGGGCGTATCCGCTGGGGCTGCAGGCCGTGCCGGACGAAAAAATCGTCCGGATCCATTCGTCTTCCGGCACGACGGGTACTCCCGTAATTATCCCTTACACCCAAAAAGACGTGACCGACTGGGCGGTAATGTTTGAGCGCTGCTACAGAACGGCGGGGATTACGGAGCTTGACAGAATACACATAACCCCCGGCTACGGCCTGTGGACGGCCGGCATAGGCTTCCAGCTGGGGGCCGAACGCATGAGCGCGATGACAATACCCATGGGGCCTGGCAACACGGACAAGCAGATAAAGATGATGACGGATTTAAAATCCACCGTGCTTTGCGCCACGTCCTCCTACGCCCTGCTTCTCGCGGAGGAGATCGAAAAACGCGGCGTGAAGGATAAGATATGCCTTAAAAAAGGCGTTATCGGCTCCGAGCGCTGGGGCGAGAAAATGCGCCGCCGCATCGCCGACGAGCTGGGCGTGGAGCTTTACGATATTTACGGCCTAACCGAAATTTACGGCCCGGGAATCGGCATCAACTGTATGGAACAGGAAAGTATGCACATTTGGGACGACTATCTTTATATTGAAATAATCGACCCCAAAACCGGAGAAAACGTACCCGACGGGGAATCCGGCGAGCTTGTGCTGACTACGTTCTGCAAAGAGGGCGCGCCGCTGATACGCTACAGGACCCACGACCTGACGCGGATTGTTCCCGGCGGCTGCCCCTGCGGCAGCGAATACCCCCGCATAGACAGGATAATCGGCCGTTCGGACGACATGGTCAAGGTCAGGGGCGCGATAATCTACCCCAGCCTTGTGGACGAGGTTCTTGCGGGCATAGACGGCGTGAGCAGCGAATACCAGATAATGATAGACCATCTGAACGGAAGGGACATCCTGACGCTGTTTTTTGAGACGGGCCTGCCGCAAGATTCCTATAAAAACCTTGAAAAAAAGGTGGAAGACGCGTTCAAGGCCAAGGTCGGGTTAAAACCGGCCGCGAAACCCGTGGGAATGGGCGAGCTGCCGCGGAGCGAAAAGAAATCCACAAGGGTGTTTGACAACAGGTATTAATATTGTTCCCGGACTGCCTCAAAAGAAGCCCGGCGCAACACTTTTCCCGCAGAGTGTTGCGCCGGGTTTGTGAGTCTGTGAACATTTTTTAACAAAAGAATAAAAATATTGACAATAAATAAAATTTATGTTAAAATATTTTTGGTTATAATTATAAGCGGAAGTTTTTTCCAAAAAAATACGCGGCTTTTGCCGCAAAAACAAAGGAGGCAATTTCAATGAAAAAGATTTTAGCAATTATTCTCGCGTCAATTATGCTTGTGCCGTTGGTTTCCGTGGCATTCTCAACGGTCACTGCCGCGGAAACGGAAGACGCCGTTGTTGAGGGCGATTCTTCTTCCGGGGGTGCCGTCTCAATTATAGAGGCTATTTCAAAATTCTTTAATGACATACTTCAAAAGATTTTTGATTTTATCCTGCGTATTTTGCACGGCAAACCAACCGATCCGAAACCGACCGAGCCGACGACCGATCCGGAAGAACCGGATGTTGTGGTAACCCCGGGCGACAACCTTAAGGAAATCATCGAAGCAGCCTTGCCGGGCGAGACGGTTATAATCGGGGCAGGCGAGTACCCTATTAATACGGTAATAAACGTTCCGCATGATGTAACAATACTCGGCAAACCGGGTTCCGTTATCAAATTAGACGGGTCTTATGCAGGTTCCCGCGCAATCATAATCGACGGGAGCGACGTTACGATAGACGGCGTTACGCTTGATTGCAGCGGGAAATCCGTAAAAGGCATATTCGCAACCGGCACTTCCAAGGAAAATATCGTCGTCAGGAACAATACCGTTTTAGACTGCGGAAACGACGCAGTCGATCTCGGGAATTGCATTTCGCCCGTAGTTACCGGGAATTATATAGACGGCATATATGACAACGGCGTTCGTATAGGCAACCATATAAGCGACGGCGGAAACCCTGCGGTCGTAAGCGGGAATACCATCCAAAACGGTTCTGCCGTCAACGGCTCTATTTGGATTGAGGGCGGCCAGGGCGATATTATTATTTCAGACAATACAATAAGAAACATTGTATCAATCCCGGCAAGCGGTTCGGATATTATAAAAGGCTCCGCGATACATATTTACGAGGTATATAACGGCGGCGTTATTACCATCGAAAATAATACGATTGACAATTGCGACCGCGGTATAGCGGTTTATAAATTCGTCTCGAAAAATGACGGCGATAAAGTCACCGTTAAAAACAATACGATCACTAACAGCGGCGTATTTGACACAAGCGTAAAGTTTTTAAACTATGATGTCCAATATAACCCCACAGTCAGCACTTTGGTTGAAATCATAGACAGCGGAGCGCGCGCCAAATTTGTCGATGACAGAGACCTTAACGGTTTTAATTTCCCGCATAAAGAGCCTTTTGCAATATTCTTAAAATTTAGCGGGGTTTTGGAAATGATAACGTCATGACCCCCCTTTTATGAACGAAAGCTTCACTGCCCCCAAGGGGCGGTGAAGCTTTATTTAAACCCATACCAACCCCCAACTAAAAGTATTGTATCTTTGCGGCCTATTTTGCGTCTGCCGTTGCCATTCTCCTCGGAGGGCGAAAGCCCGCCTGCGCCGAATGACACTTAGACAGGCGAGAAATATCGAAGAGACCGCCGAATTTATTAATAGATATTAAAAAACGAATAAATGTATTGGCAAAGCACATTATAATAGCGTATAATGTTAATACAAATATAAACAAAGAGGTTTTTATCATGACTAATATTACCGTTAGAATTGAAGATGACGTAAAAAGAGACGCCGAAGCACTGTTTGCATTGTTAGGGTTGAGCATATCCGGAGCTATTAACGTGTTTTTCCGCCAGGCGATACGGGAGCAGGCCATACCGTTTCAAATCAAGGCAAAAAACAAGTATGACGAATATTTCAATGAATACAACATGAAAATCCTTGAAGAGTCTATTGCTCAGGCAAATGCCGGAAACGTAATAGTGAAAACCATGGCAGAGCTGGAGGCGATGGAAAATGAATAATACAATTTTTTCGCCAAGGGCGCTGAAAGAATATATCAACTGGCAAACCGAGGATAATAAGACTTTAAAAAAGATAAATAAACGGATGTTTTTCATTGCCGGCGCTTTTATTTTAACGGCAGTTTTTATCTTTTTCGCTTATTATCAAAACAATCATATTGTGGTCACTGATGTCAACATATCGGCGCATATCGAAACGCCTTTTAACATTATCCATCTGTCCGACCTGCACGGCAAGCAATTCGGCAAGGGCAGCCGCAGGCTTTATGATGTCATTAAAGAACAATCGCCCGATCTTATCGTTATAACGGGCGATATTATTGATAAAAACGCGAAAAATATTGAAGAGACCGCCGAATTTATCGAATCTTTAAGCGGCGAATGGCCGCTGGCCTGCATTTTGGGCAATAATGAAGGCTATACGGGGCGCAGGGACGAGATCGCGGGCAAACTCATCGAAAAAGGGATAATTTTATTGGCAAATGAAACAGCGGCTTTCGATATCAACGGGAACAAAGTGAATATTTTGGGGCTTGAAGAAGAAGCGGGCGAAAGCCTGCGGGCTTCCGGCGGCTTGCTCGGCCGTCTGTCCGAGACGGGCGGGTTCAACATTGTTTTATCCCATTACCCGGAACATTACGCCCTTATCGGCGGGGATTCCTATAAAAATTATAAATTTGACCTTATGCTTTCGGGCCACGCCCACGGCGGGCAGTTCATACTGCCGTTTATCGGCGGGGTTGCCGCCCCGGGGCAGGGGCTGTTTCCGAAATATTATACGGGATTATATGAAGAGGAACCGTTCTGCAACAAAATGATAGTAAGCCGAGGGCTTGGGAACAGCCTATTCCCGCTGAGGCTTTTCAATTTTCCCGAAGTGGTAAATATTCATATTTCTTATTCTTGATTTTCTCCCATTCGCTTCTTAAAATAGCGTAACACGCCATATCCCCCCTCGTGCCGTCTTTTCTCATGGAATGCTCGCGCAACAACCCTTCCTGTTTCATTCCGTTTTTCCTCATGACCGCGCCCGACGCGGCGTTTTGGGTGTCATGCGAAGCGCTTACCTTGTTGGCGTTCAGTTCCTCGAAAGCGAAGCGGATAACCTCGGCAGCGGCTTCGGTCATAACGCCTTTGTTCCACCATTTTGAGCCTATGCAATAGCCCATCTCGCAACGTTCGGCTTCATCGAATATAGCGTGAAGATTTATTGTCCCGATAAATTCGCCGCCCATTGTGACCGCCCAATGGTAATACATGATATTTTCATAATCGGCAACGCGCTTTTCTACAAATTCCCGCAGTTTTTCCATGTCCGTATACGGCTCCCATGTCAGGTATTTCGTCATTTTGCCGTCGGTCGCGTAATCCCTGAACATTGCCGGGACATCGTCAATTGTAAGGCGGCGCAAAATCAGGCGTTTTGTTGTCAGCGTTACGGTTCCTTTGTGCGTCAGCATTATTATTCCTCCCCCGTAAGCTTATACTGGTCATACCAAAAAACTTCCCTGTACCCGATCTTCTGATATATCCTGTTTGAATAAGGGTTGGCGCAGTCGGCGTATAAGGCGCAGTATTTAAAGCCGTCGCCAAGCAGTTTTTGCGACAGGCGCGAAACGCAGGCGGTGCTGTATCCCCTGCCGCGCAGGTTCGGCGGGGTATAGACCGTGCCGATGAAGGCGCAGTCTGAAACGGTTCTGACTTTTGCCGCGAGGGAAACGGGGAAGCCGTCCTCCCACACAAAAGCACTGCCGTTCCCTATTATTTTATTCGCCTGCTCAAGCCCTTTATCAAGATTGAATTCGCCGAGATTGCAGGCGGGCTGGAAGTCCGCGCACCAGTACGGCAGCCAGAACATATCCCGCTCATTAACAACGCGGAACTCTCCTTTTGCTAAATCAAGCCTGTTAACCTTTTCAAGCACGTAAAGCACAAGATTTTCGTTGTTGTGATATTTTTCACCCGTCAAATTACCATAATAATCGCAAAAATTCTTCGCAAGCTCTTTTTCCGCCATGACAATATCAATTTCAATGTTGTTTTCCGCAAGGGCGCGGGCGAAAAATTTGACGGCTTCATCGCTCCGTACATTATCCGTTTCATACATAACCATCGGGTACGGGGCCGTGCGTATCGCGGTCAGAATCACGTTGCCGCCGCCGTCTTTTACGCTCGCCATGAATTTATTCGGGCCGTCGCCGATATTGCCGTAAAACAGGTTGTTTTGTATCTCGTGCCGGTTCAATACCTCCAGCACGTCATCAGAAAAATCTTTCGCCGCCTCGTAATGTGTGAATTTCATATTGCCTATTCCCCTTTATAAAAAATTTGAAGTCTATTTTCTGCAAATCAATAGCGCATGATTGCTCATCCCCGTACAGGATTCGTATTCGGCCATTTTATCCGCCAGTTCCATGAAAACCGCGAATTTTTCGTCATCCATCTTGTCGGCCACGCTCATAGTGACAAAAAAGTCCAGCCCCGTATTGCGGATTTTTGCAAGCCCGTGCCGTGCGGCGGCTTCCTCCATCTCCTCGGGCATTGTGAAATAGAACAAGCCCGGCCTTTCGTCGTCCGTCCCCAATTCAAACACGGCTTTATCGGTTTTCGGGTTGGGATATATTTCCCTGTATTCGTCATGCACGCAGGCCCCGGCGTATACCCCGATTTTGTTTATATAGGCGAAGGCTGTGACCCCGCCGGGCTTGCAGACGCGCCCGCATTCCGCGAACACAAGCTCGCGCTCCTCCGGCGGCAGGTGGTACATCGGCCCCAAGCAAAAGACAGCGTCAAAGCCGCCCGTTTCGATGCCTTTTAAATCAGTCGCGTCGCCCACGCGGCAGGATACATTTTTAAGCCTGTTTTGTTTTATCTTTTTATTGAAAAGCCTAATATGCGGCGGGAAAAGGTCAACTCCGACGTATTCTCTGCATTTGCCCGCGAAATGCATGGCGTAGTAACCCGTTGCACAGCCGGTTTCCAAAACCCGGCTGTCTTTTTTAATAAATTCGCTTAAAGCTTTTTTTGTATAATGGAATTCCAGCCACGCGGTGCGCGAGGAATTTTCGCGGCCGTCCTCAGGGGAGCCGCCGCCGTATCTTTCGTATATTTTTTCTTTGTTGCTTGCCGTCACAAGTCCCTCCTCATTCTGATTGCGATAAGAGATTTGCCGCATTCTAATATTTTTGTTTTGCCGTCTGCGATAAATCCGCATTTTTCATAAAATTTAATAGAATTTATATTTTCCTCTAAAACCCAGACGGTCATGGCCGTTTTGCCAAGGCTGCGCGCTTTGTCAAAGGCGAAGTTTACAGCCCTGGTGCCGATACCCTGACGGTAGTAATCCGGGTGGAGGTATAGGCTTTGCAGTCTGTAAAAATTTTCGCCCGCATCGTCATCCTGATCCGGGGCGATACTCATGACGCCCGCTGTTTTGCCGCCCTTTTGAATGACATAATTTGTCTTGTTTTCGTCGGTAATGATTTGTTTATATAACGCCGGGCGCGTGGCGACCTTTTCGCTGATATAGCTCTCGGGGATGATATCCTTATAGGCGACCTCCCACGAGCGCATATGCGCCTCCGCCATATCGGGCGCGTCGGCGGGGGCGGCGAGGCGGATTGTTACGCTGCCCAGCCTTTTCAGCAGTTTATAATAAGGCCCGTCTTCGTCCTCGCCGTCAAATATAACCTCCGTGAAGCCTTTTTTCCGATAAAGATGCAGGGCTGCCGCGTTTTTCTTGTCAACGCCGATGCTGATTTCTTTATATCCCATTTCTTCCGCCTTGTTTAAAATATAGTCAACTAGAATACCGCCGATACCCTGATTTCTATACCCCTCCTTCACAACCAGAAACGAAAGGTTAACACGCCGCCCCGTTATAGTGTAATCCGGGTCGTCATTTTCAAACACAATAGCGCCTTCGCCTAGGAACTCGCCGTTTACGGTGTAGACATAAGAGGCGCGGCTGCCTGAAACAAGCTGGTTATAGCGGGACATTGTAAGGCTGGGCCTGTTTTCCATGTTCCAGATGTTTGAGCATTTTTGAAAATCCGCGGGCTTTAATTTTATGATTTCGTAATTTTGCATATATTTCCCCCTTTTTTTAAATTATAGATATCATCACGGGAGGACACGAGGCCTTCCCCTACGGGCTGTGGGATAAATTAAAAACGGCTGAAAGCGTTTTATCTGCCAGCTTTCAACCGTTTATTTCTGCATCTTTTTATTTTTTATAAATTCGATTGCAAATATAACAGCAAAAACCCGGCGCAAAGCATAAGCATTGCGACAAGAATAACTCGCATTTCCTGCATATTTGAATTTTGCGAAACCGTTTTCATGCGGGCTTTTGCCTCCTTTTTTCTATAATGGAAGCAGTATAACATACATTTTTCCATTATGCAATATGTTTTTTTATTTTTTCTGCTCACTGCCCACTTTTCCCACTTTTTATCATGCAAAAATGTGTAACTCCCGGCGCGAAAGCCTTTCCCTCAAGCAATACAAAGCCCATTTTTTTGTATATTTCAACGTTTATAGGGTTTTGGGTCTCAAGGTATGCCTCACTGTTCCCCGACAGCTCCGCGACTGCTTTTTTCGCTATCCCGCGCCCCCGGAATTCCTCTTTTACCGCGATAAGCTTTAAATAACCGCCGCCGGGGGGCATATATTTTTTTTTCAAGCCGTTTGCGAAAGCAGGGTAACGCAAAGATTTGATGATTCCCGCGAATCCCGCTCTGAACGGCATTTTGAGCATATAAGAAACAGGCACGGGGCGGTCTTTATCGCCCGGCTTTTTATACACGGCGACAAATTCGTTTTCATCCCCCATATACGTGTAATTCATGCACTGCAAAAGCTCGTATTTCATATAATAAAACGCTTTATCGGCTCTTGTCCGCCTATTCTTGAAAAAATAGGAGAACATGGGGTCGTCAATAAAAGCTACCGCCAGCAATCCCGCCGCCGCGCCTATTTCTTTTTCGTTTATTTTTCTCATATCTATTATTTTAAACAAAATCACATTGAATGTCAATAAAAACACGGTGAAATATTTGACATCGGCATATTTTTATGTTAAATTATAATGGGAGGTGTTATATATGTTACAATTTGAAGAATTAAGGCTGTCCCTGCTGGGGGAAAAAGACAAGCTCCGGCACTTGGGCGAGGCCTTGGGCATAGAAAAAATGTCGGAAGAAATAGTGACGCTTGAAACGGAAACGGCGGGCGAAAACTTTTGGGGGGATCTTAAAAATTCCCAAAAGGTTCTGCAAAGGATAAGCGTATTAAAAAACAAGCTTGCGGCCTATAATACGCTTAAAAATAATTTTGACGATACCCTGACGCTTATCGAGCTTGCGAATGAAGCAGAGGACGAAACCATGCTCGAAGAGTGCGGAAGCGGCGCGGAAAGCTTTATAAAAGAGCTTGAAGCGCAGACCTTAGCCACTCTTTTAACGGGCGAATATGACGGAAAAAACGCCATACTCACCTTCCACGCGGGTGCGGGCGGAACCGAGGCGCAGGACGGGGCGCTGATGCTTTTCAGGATGTACCACCGCTGGGGCGAGCGGCACGGCTTTAAAACCTCCACCCTCGACTACCTAGACGGCGACGAGGCGGGGCTTAAATCCGC
Source organism: Oscillospiraceae bacterium (assembly GCA_009779455.1). GTDB lineage: Bacteria > Bacillota > Clostridia > Oscillospirales > Acutalibacteraceae > WREG01. The sequence goes on along the minus strand of WREG01000001.1, from coordinate 6,352 downwards.
CGTTATCCTCATTGAAGGCACAAATGCCTACGGCTTTATGAAAAGCGAGACGGGCATACACCGGCTTGTGAGAATATCCCCCTTTGATTCGTCGGGCAGGCGGCACACCTCTTTCGCGTCCCTTGAGGTCATGCCGGAGATCGACGACACGATAGAAGTCGATATCAAGCCGGAGGATATCAAAATGGACGTTTACCGCGCCAGCGGGGCGGGCGGGCAGAAGGTAAACAAAACCTCGTCGGCCGTGCGGCTAACGCACATCCCCACGGGCATTGTCGCTTCCTGCCAGGTGGAACGCAGCCAGCACCAGAACAGGGAGGTCGCGCTGACTATGCTCAAATCGAAGCTTATTGAGATAAAAGAGCGCGAACACCTTGATAAAATTGAAGATATCAAAGGCGACCAGAAGGAAATAGGCTGGGGGAGCCAGATCCGCTCCTATGTTTTCATGCCATATACTTTAGCGAAGGACCACAGGACGAATTTCGAGAACGGCAATATAAACGCCGTCATGGACGGGGATCTGGACGGGTTTATCAACGCGTATCTGAAGATGCAGGCGTCCTCGGGGGATTAGGGGATAGGGACTAGGGATTAGGAGCCACAGTGGCGGGCTTTATGTCCGACCGTATGATTTGATATTTTATGAAGAACAAGAAAACATTAAAAATAATTACAATAATATGCGCAGTAATTTTCACTATTTGCGCCGCCGCGCCTTTTGCCATTAATTTTATCGTCATAAAGAGCGCGAAAAAAAATATTGTCAAGGCGGAAGAAGCCGCCGGGCTGGGCGCGGAATATATACTTGTGCTGGGGGCGAGGGTTCACGCGCCGGACGTGCCCAGCCATATGCTGGAGGACAGGATACTGCGCGGCGTGGGGCTTTGGAGCGCAAACGCGGCGGAAAAGCTTTTAATGAGCGGCGACGGAGGCAATAAAGAGGGCTATGACGAAGTAACGACTATGAAAAACTACGCCGTTAATAAAGGCGTGGACGAAGATGCGATAATGTTGGACGGCGAGGGGTTTTCCACCTTTGAATCCATGCATCGCGCGAAAAATGTTTTAAATATAAAATCCGCCGTTATTGTGACGCAGGGCTATCACCTTTACCGCGCGGTATATATCGCGAAACATTTGGGGATTGAAGAAGTTTACGGGGTTTCGTCCGATTTAAGGCCGTATATGAATATGCCATATCATAATACCCGTGAATTTTTAGCGCGGATCAAGGATTTTTATTTATCGAATATTAAATAAGAAGGTTTGAAATGAAAACAAAAGATAAAAAGCTTCAAGGCCAAACCGAATTTACCGCCAAAGAAAAAACATGGATGGCGGTAAAATATCTGTCAGCCGCAGGTTCAGCCGGGGCTATTGAATTCGGCTCTTTTACGCTGCTGACGGAGCTGAATATTTTCAGGGACGCGGGGAAGCCCTACGGATGGAGCTATTTTATAGCGCTGGCCCTGTCTGTAATATGGATGTTCACAATCAACCGCCGCTACACTTTTAAATCCGCGACGAACGTTCCCGCCGCCATGTTGAAAGTGTTGGGATATTACGCGGTTTTTACCCCCGCGTCCATATGGTGGGGCAACGCGCTCACGGGTTTGCGCCCAAACGCCCGCTGGATGGAATATGCCGTTCTCATCGGCACAATGGCGGTAAACGGCCTGACGGAGTTTTTGTTCCAGTTTTTCGTGGTGTTCCGGGGGACTATCAATACCAACAAATTAGCTAAAAAAGCCCAAAAAGAATAAATCATATTGCGATTATTTCTCAATTCTTAAAATATCCCCCGCGAGGTAAAGGGAACCGCAGATTATAAACCCGTCGAATCCCGGCAGGGCTTTCAGCGCGTAACTGTAAGCGTCCGCCGGGTTTTCAACGGGTATAATATTTTCAGGGGGCATATAGTATGACGCGGCGGCTTTGAGTTCCTCCGCCGCCAGCGCCCTCGGGTTATCGGGCCGGGTGGTTATGAGGGCGGAAAACAGGGGCAACAGGTTTTCAAGCATTTTATCGCAATCCTTGTCTTTCATCACGCCCATAAGCCCCAAAAGCCTTTTGCCGCCCAGATTTTCGCGTATGGCTTCGGCAAGGGCGGCGGCAGACCCTTCGTTATGGGAGCCGTCGAGGATTATAAGCGGGCTTTTTTGAAGTATCTGTATACGCGCGGGGTTTTTCGCGGTTTCTATCCCTGCTTCTATGTGGCTGTCTTTTATGTCAAAGCCGTTTTTCCATAATTCACATACCGCTTGGGCGGCGGTAATGGCGTTTTCAAGCTGATGCCTGCCCGGGAAGGGGATATTTAAGTGGAGAGTGGAGAGTGGAGAGTGGAGAGTTTTAAGGTTGTAAAAACTGCCCTCTATTGTCGATTTTAACGCTTGTTTTCCTTTTGTAGCCGCGACAAGCAGGGGGGAATTCTTTTCCATTGCCGTATTTTTGATGATTTTTAAAACTTTTTCGTCTTGGCTGTTGTTTGTGACTACGGGGCGGCCGGGTTTTATTATGCCGCATTTTTGGGCGGCTATCTTTTCTATAACGGACTCTCGATTTATAATAGGGGAGAGTCCGTTTGTGCCCCCTAAAATTTCGGCGTGGTCCATGGATATCGACGTTATGACCGACACGAGCGGCTCTTCTATGACGTTGGTGGAGTCGAACAGCCCCCCCAACCCCGTTTCAAGCACGGCGACATCGCAGTTTTCCCGCTTAAAATACAGCATTGCCGCCGCCGTCACCGCCTCGAATTCGGTGGGGAAGATATTTTTTTTATTAAGATTTTCAACCGCCGCTTTGATCTCTACGGTAATTTTCGCAAGTTTGGCATCGGGGATATTTTCGCCGTTTATCTGTATGCGCTCGTTGAATTCCATTATATACGGCGAGATAAACAGCCCCGTTTTGTACCCGGCGCATTTTAAAATATTCGACAAAAACGCGCAGACGCTGCCCTTGCCGTTTGTCCCCGCCACATGGACGAAATTCCCGCCAATATGGGGGCTGCCAAGGCGGGACAACAGGGCGTTAATCCTTTCGAGGCCGGGATTGACGCCGAATTTCAGCAATGAATGGTAAAAATTTATGGGTTCCTGTTTATTTATATACATTGTTGTAAATTTCCATGGCCCTGCCGCTTATTTCTTCGATTTCCATGCCGTCATATAATGTCCTCTGCCATTTTGTGTAATCAATTTGAGTCTGATCGTCAAAAGGCCTGTTGTAACAGCAGTTATCCAAATACAATTTTAATTTTTTCACATGAATCCCCCTACCTTTATTTAAAATTTGTCAATCAGTTTCGCCACATAGCGCAGTATCAGCCGTGCGTCGGCCGCGTCAACAAAGCCGTCGCCGTTCACGTCGGCGGCTAAGTTTTGAGGCTTGTTTGGAGTGTCAATCCTAGCCACTATACGCAAAACGGCCCGCGCGTCACTTGATGAAATCAATCCGTCGCCTTCAACATCGCCCTTAACAACCAACGCATAGCTTTCAATTTTTTTATCTTCGCTGTCATAAAGCCCCATTATCGCACCTGTTCCAACATAGCTGCCTTTAATCTCAAACCCGTCTTTATCAAAAGCTTTTATATAGCCTCCGTCAAGTTCGATTTGTTCGCTCAGTGTCGCAATATTCCAGGCAGCATCAGTCTTGCCATTTAGCGTGATGGTGTTGCCGGGCATAGCGGGAGGTTGTTTTTGTGACGGCAGTTTCACGCCGTCCATAATCTTTACAGGGGTTGAATCCGCGCCGGGTTGATATTCACCCCTTAGATGATGCCCCGCGCCCCAAAGGGATGCGTCTGTTTTAAGGAACAAGAAATGTGAACTGGGAGATGAATATTCTGAAACAGCTAAAACATTGTCGGCAATTTTTGTCGGGTCAAATAATTCACTATTATTCTCATATAATGAATCACCCCAAGCCCACAAAGTATTGTCTGATTTAATAGCAAATCCGCGTAAACCTGAAGATGTACCGTTCACATATATAACATTGTCTAAAAACTTTACAGGTTCTTCCGCTTTTGAAAGAACCCCGCCGCCGCCCCAGTACCACAATATTTTGTCGTTTTTTATGTAGTAACACACATGATGCTCAGAATCTACAAATCTTACGTCATCAGCAAGTTTAACGGGTAATGAGGCACCATAGGTGGGGCGGCCAATGCTTTCGCTGCCGGATGCGCCGGATGCGCCTCCCAAAGAACCGATCCAGTAACCTGTAAATACATAACCCTCTCTTTGAATCCAGCTAAAACCCCATGTCCAAAGCGTTCCGTCCGTTTTAATTGCGGCTATACGGGCGTTTCCCGCGCTGACCGAAATTACATCATCCATTATTTTAACCGGTGAATAAACGTCCGTCATCGATCCGTTGCCTATTCGTCCAAACCCATTTTTTCCCCAAGCCCAAAGTGTTCCGTCCGCTTTTATGACAAATGTGCTTACTGCCGAGCTTCCGTATCCCGGTCCGATTCCATGCGCAACTGATACAACATCATCAATAATTTTAACGGGTGATTCCTGATATTCTGTCGTACCGATACCAAGTCGGCCATCTTCATTGTAGCCCCACCCCCAAAACGAATCGTCTGTTTTAATCATAAATGTATTACCGTCAGCGAATGATACAGACTTCACATTATCCGCAACCTTTACCGGGACTTCAAAGCGCACGGGACTTAAAAGTATAGTTTCAATTAACCAAAGTGTTCCGTCATTTTTTATGGCATAACATTCATAATTATTTGAATATACAGTTTTCACATTGTCCATTATTTTAACCGGCGTTGTTTTAGAAGGCGGTTTTTTATTAGCGGTTTGCGGTTTTCCGGCGTCATTCCCGTCCCAGGCCCAAGCCCAAAGGGTTCCGTCGGCTTTGACAGCCATGCTGAACCCGCCCCCGGCGACAAAAGTATCCGCCGCGGCAAAATCAACCGCGCTTTCTGCCTTTGCGGCCAGCGGAAGGCAGGCCAACAAAATAATAACCGCCAAAACAACCGAAACCAAGCCCCTAAACGCCTTTTTCACAAAAACCCAACCCTTTCAAAATAAAATTCCGCTACCATTATAATATGGCGGCGGGAATTTTGCAACGGTAAATTTATTTTTATTGGCAATTTTTTCTTTGGTGATATAATAATTCATAAGAGGGCTTTGTTGTATTTTGCGGCTTTTAAGTCGTGAGCGGTTATGCTGATCTTCCCGAAAGGGGGTGAGGCCGTGGAGTATTTGGTTATGCTATACTTAATCGTGTATATTACTACTGTATGCATACTGATTATAAAACGAAAATAGCCGCTCCCCCGTCAATGGTAGCGGTTATTTTAACCCAGTCATAACGGGCTAACCGCTCATGCGGCATTGCCCTCTGCCTATATATTATACTGTTTTTTATAAAATGTCAAGAATATTTTTTTTAAATTGGCGCAAGATCCCGTAAATTTCCATCCTAACAATAAAACTTGATTGTGTCAGTTCTAAAGTATTCTTTCCATTTGCTGCATATATAGAAAAAGTTGTCTTGGATAATTCCCATTAGCTCATTTAAATCTTTTTGAGGTATTCTGCTTTTGTTGTTGGCGGCAATACAGCCCCCGCCCTTTGTAAGCCATATTTTGGTGGCGTTTGGCGAAGGGTTCACTATCCCGATATGGACACGAACAGGCTCGTCGTTTTCATTCAGCCAAAAGAAAATCACATATTGGCCTGTCCTAAATAGCTTTGGCAACGCCAATCCCCCCAATCGCCGCGTATTTAAAGAAAGAGTGCGCGTTGGCATGAAGCATACGCTCAAACATAGCTATTTCATCGTCCGTGAAACCGTCCCGCATGACCCATTCATAAGAAGGCAGGCGGCATCTGGCGGAATCAAACCCGTAAGGCTTGGGCCGTTCAAAATGGACTTCAACATATTTTTCGTTGCCTTCCCCCAACAAGTGCGAATGCACAATCCCTGTTTCATCCGCAAGCGTCATATAAGGATACATCATAAAATCAGCCCCTTTCTTAAATCAAATTTATTTTATCAATATTGGCCCTGAGCATCGAAATCTTCTCCTCCAGCCTTGCCGCCGCTTCCTTCTGGCCGGTTACAACGTTTTCGGGGGCTTTCGCCAAAAAACCTTCGTTCGACAGCTTGGAATTTATGTTTTCAAGCTGTTTTTCCGCGTCCTTCAATTCTTTGCTGAGCCTTGCGGCCTCGGCGGCGAAATCCACAAGCTCGCTCATGGGGATTAAGATCACCGCGCCGCCCGTGACCAGCCTTACCGCGCCGTCAACGTCGAAGCCGTCCCCTATTTCGACCTCCGACGCTCCCGCAAGCCTCATAAAAAACGGTA